>CAIXDY010000200.1 GCA_903918325.1 uncultured Actinomycetes bacterium | reverse complement strand
CAAGACTAATTTATCGGTGCCATCAGTAATCGTAGGAATAATCTTTAATCCAGTTTTGCGCATCAAACAGAGCGTGTCAGCAATGGGCCATGAAGGATTACCGGTTGTGTAATCATCTCGGATTAATGTTGGAGATTTAAGTGTGTACCAAAATGGCATTACTTCCTTCATTAAATCTTTATTTGTAAACAGATACGAGGAACTAAGCGCAGCCAGATCATCGGCGGAATATTCATTGTCCGCACATGTAATTGGTGCTCCTACTACAGGAGGTGGAAGCGTTGGTAATTTTTTAATAAAAGGCATCACAGATTTAACGGAGTAATAAGGAATCCAACCACTCACTATTTTGCGGGGTTGTTTATCTACTGCCGACGCTGGCACAAGCACGCACAGAGGTGCGAGTACAAGAAATATCAGTGCGATGTAGAGACTTCGCCTCATTATTATTTATCTTCGGGTTCAGGTTTTAGGCCTGCGTAAATCTCTTTACAAGTTGGGCAGATTGGATATTTTTCTGGATCACGCGATGGGATCCATTTCTTTCCACAAAGAGCTTTTACGGCCTTGCCAGTTACAGCTGACTCAACAATCTTTTCCTTCTTCACATAATGGGAAAAACGATCATGCCCACCATCATCTTCTTCGAGGTCGGGTCTAGTTAAGAGATCGGTATCGGATTCCGTCTCAATTCCGCGCTTACCAAATAGTCCCATGAGGTAGATAAGAATACCTTTGGTGCTGGCAAAACTACCTAGTAGAATTGGCAAATGAAGGACTTACTGCGCACACAAGATCTCAGCCGAGAAGATGTTGAGCTATTGCTCGATACTGCCGCTGCATTTGCAGAAAATCCACTTCGTTCCAAGACTGCTCTAGCAAATAAGAGCGTTGCGATTTATATGACTAAGCCATCAACACGTACGCGCCTTTCCTCTGAAACTGCGGTTGCTCACTTAGGCGGCACGCCAATCTTTATTCGCGGGGATGAACTTCAACTGGGCCGCGGTGAAACGATCGCTGATACCGCGAAAATTATTAGTGGCTACTGCAGCGCTTTAATTATTCGTACTTTTGCCCAAGCTGAAGTGAATGAATTAGGTGCGCATGCATCGATTCCAGTTATTAATGCCCTTACTGACGATGATCATCCAACGCAGTTGTTAGCGGATTGGTTAACTATTCGTGAGAATTTCGGCAAAGATATAACTGGACGTAAATTTGTTTATCTTGGCGATGGAAACAATATGTCTCATGCGTGGTTAATCATGGGTGCAATCATGGGCGCGCATGTTGTTGCGGCAACACCTTCTGGTAAGTGGGCACCACATGCTGCAGTTGTTGAAACTGCGAAAAAAATTGCAGCTCTCAGTGGCGGAAAAGTTGAAGTTGTTCATGATCCCGAATCTGCATCCAAAGATGCATCCGTTTTATATACCGATGTGTGGATGTCCATGGGAGATTCTGAAAGTGAACGTGATGAAAAGGTGCTGGCTCTCTCACCATTTGCCGTTACTGAAAATTTAATGAGAATGACGAATAAGGATTCACTGTTCATGCATTGTTTACCGGCCCACCGGGGCGAAGAAGTCGAGGCCTCAGTAATTGATGGCCCACGTTCAGTAATTTGGCGTGAGGCATACCATCGCCGAACAACCATACAAGCGCTCCTCTTTCACCTTACTAATGGTGACTTGAAAGGCTCCAAGCACTAGCATTCGGTTCATGCGTGTAGTCGTTCCGAAAGAAATTAAAGATGGTGAAAAGCGCGTGGCGCTTGTTCCCGATGTCATTAATAAATTAACTCGCCTTGGATTAGAAGTCGTTATTGAATCTGGTGCTGGGGTTCATTCCCAAGCTTCAGATGCTGATTTCAAAGCCGCCGGTGCAACTATTTCCGATGGTGAAGTTCTTAGTGCTGCTGATGCAGTTCTCTCAGTTCAGCCTTTAACTCCGGCCCAGATGGCTAAGTTAAAAAAGGGTGCAATCACGCTTTCATTTCTTTCGCCAACAACTGCAGTTGATTCAATTGATGCTGCGGCAGCTGCAGGAGTTACCGCTTTCTCACTTGAATTAGTTCCACGTATTTCGCGTGCACAATCAATGGATGCATTAACTTCTCAAGCCCTGTGTGCTGGTTATCGCGCAGCCCTTGTCGGTGCTGAATTATCACCACGCTTTTTCCCAATGCTTATGACTGCTGCCGGAACCGTTACTCCCGCACAAGTACTTGTACTTGGTGCAGGTGTTGCAGGTTTACAAGCAATCGCAACTTCACGTCGACTCGGTGCCGTTGTTTCGGCTTACGATGTTCGTCCAGCTTCTGCCGATGAAGTTCGATCCATGGGTGCAGCTTTTATTGAATTAGAACTTGAATCACTAGAAGGTACTGGTGGTTATGCGCGTGAGATGACCGAAGAGCGCGCAGCAAAACAGCGTGAACTTTTAACTCCGTATATTGCAAAATCACATGTAGTCATTACTACTGCAGCTGTTCCCGGTCGCCAAGCTCCACGTTTGATGACACAAGCCATGGTTGATTCAATGGCACCCGGCACAATCATTGTTGACTTAGCTGCAGAAACTGGTGGCAACGTCGAAGGTTCAAAGCCTGGTGAAATTGTTACTACGTCAGGTGGTGTCAGAATTTGGGGCGGAAAAGATGTACCAAGCCAACTTCCATTCCATGCATCGTTTTTATATTCACGCAACGTAGTCAATCTTTTATCGCTCTTTACCGTCGCCGCAAAAGAGGGCGAAGCTGTTGCATTTAACTTGGATTTTGAGGATGAAATTATTAATGGGGCCGCGGTAACTCACGGTGGATCACGAAGAGGAGCCAAGTAAATGGAACCAATGGCAATCGTTTCGATCTTTGTTTTAGCCGTATTCGTAGGTTTTGAAGTCGTTTCTAAAGTCTCTTCTACCCTGCACACACCGCTTATGTCAGGCGCAAATGCAATTCACGGAGTTATTTTGGTTGGTGCAATCATCGTGGCCGACCACAGCTCAACTAATCTTGAACTCGGTTTAGCAGTTGCGGCAATTATTTTGGCAACAATCAACATGGTGGGTGGCTTTGTAGTTACCGACCGAATGCTGGAAATGTTCAAAGGAAATAAAAAATGAGCCGCACGCTATTTGACCTCGTAGGTCTTGCTGCTGGTGTGGCATTTATTCTGGCGCTCAAAGGCCTTTCACACCCAAAGACGGCACGTCGCGGTAACTTAATTGGTGCTTTCGGTGCCACTTTGGCAACAGTAATTGTCTTCTTCTTTGTTGTTTCACCAAAAGGAACAACTGCGCATCCACTTCCACTGCATCACTTAGGTTGGATTCTGGGCGCGATGGCCGTCGGTTTAGCAATTGGTGTGCCAGCTGCTCGTAAAGTTCAAATGACTCAGATGCCACAACTTGTTGCACTATTTAATGGTGTGGGTGGTGGCGCAGCAGCATTAGTTGCAATCGTTGAATACCTGCACTTGGGTTCACAAGCAACTAAAGCTGAAGTTATCTTCACTGTATTTACTGTGATTGTTGGTTGCGTTTCTTTCAGCGGATCAGTTATCACTTTTATGAAACTTCAAGAATTAATGACTACTCGCCCAGTTATTTTCCCAGCGGGCAGATTCATTATTGCTGCAACTTTAGTCAGCGTTATCGGCGTTGGTGGTTGGGTAGTTTCAGCACTTGGCACTACTCCGCTGCTTATTCTGGCCGCGCTCTCACTTCTATTCGGTGTTTTATTCGTTCTTCCAGTTGGTGGCGCCGACGTTCCAATCGTTATCTCATTATTAAACGCCTTTACTGGTTTAACAGTGGCGGCAAGTGGTTATGTACTTGATTCAGTTCTTTTGATTATCGCCGGAACTTTGGTGGGTGCATCAGGAACAATCTTGACGCGATTAATGGCAGATGCAATGGGCCGTTCATTATTTGGAACTTTGTTTGGAGCCTTTACTGCAAAGCCACAAGATACTTCTGGAGTTGCCGAAGATCGCCCAGTACGTTCAGGTTCACCTGATGACGTTGCAATCTTGCTCAACTACGCACGTCGAGTAGTTATTGTTCCCGGCTTTGGTTTAGCGGTTGCACAAGCTCAGCACACCGTTCGCGAACTTGCAGATTTAATGATTTCAAAAGGCATTGATGTGGCATATGGAATTCACCCAGTTGCCGGTCGTATGCCAGGACACATGAACGTGTTGTTAGCTGAAGCAAATGTTCCTTACGAACAATTAGCTGAAATGGATGAAGTCAATCCAACATTTGGTCAGACCGATGTAGCGATTGTGATTGGTGCTAACGATGTTGTTAACCCAGCTGCACAAACAACTCCAGGTTGCCCAATTTATGGAATGCCAATTTTAGAAGTTGCTAATGCAGCCAACATCATTTTCCTAAAGCGTTCAATGCGCCCAGGTTTTGCTGGTATCGAGAATGAACTGCTTTATGATCCAAAGACAATGTTGCTGTTCGGTGATGCTAAAGCTTCACTGACAAAGGTTGTTTCAGCGCTTAAAGCGCTTTAATCCTCAACTTGCTGGTGGTTGAAGGTTGAATTAACCTTTGACTATTAAATAGGGAGAGCTCAATGCCTGCAGTAACCGTTGCCGATATAACTGTTTTGCCACGTGTCAGTGAAGTTCCTGGCGCGCGTGCGCGAAACGTTAAAAGCATTACAACTGCGCCGCAAGGTTTCGAAGGCGAAGGCTTCCCGGTTCGCCGTGCTTTTGCCGGAGTTGATTTAGCTGAACTTGATCCATTTATTCACTTAGATCAAATGGGTGAAGTTGAATATGCACCCGGTGAACCAAAGGGAACTCCTTGGCATCCACACCGTGGTTTTGAAACCGTTACTTACATTATTGATGGAATCTTTGATCACAAAGATAACAATGGTGGCGGCGGAACGATTTCTAACGGTGATACACAATGGATGACGGCCGGTGCTGGAATTTTGCACATTGAAACTCCCCCAGAACATTTAGTAATGAGCGGCGGTTTATTTCATGGTTTCCAACTATGGGTAAATCTTCCAGCCGCTAAAAAATGGTCAACACCGGCATATCAAGATGTTCGTGCCAAAGATGTTGCACTACTTTCTTCAGCCGACGGCGGTGCGTTAATTCGCGTTATTGCCGGTGAAGTTGATCGACATTTTGGTCCGGGTACAACACAAACGCCTATTACTTTAATTCATGCAACCCTTACTGCTGGTGCAGAATTGCGTTTGCCATGGCGCCGTGATTACAACGCATTGGTGTACACAATGGCTGGACATGGATTTGTTGGGGATGAATCGCGACCAGTTCATACTGGGCAATTAACTGTATTTGGTGATGGGGACACAATTGTTGTTCGCGCAGCTAATCAACAGGAATCACGATCTCCTGAGATGGAATTATTTATTTTGGGCGGTGCGCCAATTAAAGAACCTGTTGCATGGATGGGGCCTTTTGTTATGAATACAAAACGCGAAGTTCTGCAAGCATTTGAAGATTTCCAAAAGGGATTACTGGGCTCAATTCCAGCGGTGTACAAGGATGATGCCAAGAAACCTTTGAATCGCAGCGGTGCGGGAACAAAACTTGGCGGCGATTCCAAGCCCGCAGATGTTTTAGATGTTCATGGTGCGCCAACGGAGCTGCAGGAGAGTTAGAACTACTGCCATACTTGCCGAATGATTTGGTGGCCAACAGAAGTTCCGACCCTTACACACGGTCTGATTACTCTTCGTGCACCAGAGGAAAAAGATATTCAAAAATTATTTGAGGGTGCCCAAGATCCAATAATTCCAGTCTTTACACGCATTCCTTCTAACTACTCCATGGCTAATGCTGAGTTCTATGTGCGAGAGCGCTCCCCCAATGCTTTTGCGACGCAAACAGAGTTGCAGTTAGCGGTTGAGTACGGAAATGGCGATGATGCGAAATTTGCAGGTGCATTTTCATTTCACAGCATGGATTTGCGTGAACACGTGGCCGAGATCGGTTATTGGCTAACCGCTCCAATGCGAGGAAAAGGTATTGGATCAACTGCTACAAAGATGCTTACTCAGTTTGGCTTTGAGAGCATTGGCTTCGAGCGAATTGAAGCCGTTGTAAATGTTGAAAATGAGGCCTCTAGGAAACTTTTGCTCAATTCTGGGTATAACCTTGAAGGCATCATGCGAAATAAATCTCGTAAAGAAGATGGTACCCAGAAAGATATGGCGCTTTATGCCGCCATTCGCGATGACTGGGAGTGGAAATAGATGCGCAGCCTTTTAATTCATAATGACTGGGAGTGGAAATAGATGTATAGCTTGGCCGTACTCGCTGCAATAATTTTTTTCTTTGCAGTATTTTCTGGGCCGATAACTATTTTGCTTGCCAAAATAAAGACTAAATCAATACTGCCACTTATGTTAAAGCGATTCTTTATGGCCGTCTTCACTTTTACTGGTAATGCGGTAGGACTCT
>CAIXDY010000199.1 GCA_903918325.1 uncultured Actinomycetes bacterium | reverse complement strand
TCCAACTACGGGTGGAATGGCTAAACGTTCAATTGAATACGCGCAAGAAATTGGCGCAAGCGCTATCCAAGTCTTCGCTTCGAGTCCACGTATGTGGGCAATGCCGGCGGCTAAACCAGAACTTGATGAGGCGTACAAAATTAAAGCCGCAGAAATGGATTTGGAAACTTATGTCCATGCACCATTTCTCATTAACTTAGGTTCACCAACTGAAGCTACATATCTCAACTCACTTGCCTCGACGAAATATTCACTACA
Source organism: uncultured Actinomycetes bacterium (assembly GCA_903918325.1). GTDB lineage: Bacteria > Actinomycetota > Actinomycetes > Nanopelagicales > Nanopelagicaceae > Planktophila. The sequence continues at coordinate 3,635 of CAIXDY010000199.1, read as the reverse complement.
ACGTGCCGCCGATATCGGTGCACTCGGAGCGGTAATTCATACTGGCTCGGCCGTTGATGTAAACCATGTTGAAAAAGCGTGGAAGCAGATTCATGAGGGCATGATGCCAATTCTCAATGCCCTCGATGATGATGCGCCATATCTTCTGCTTGAGCCAACTGCTGGACAAGGTCAATCACTTGTAAAGAAACTTGAAGATCTAGAAAACTATTTGAAGGCGCTGGAATACCATCCAAAGGTAGCTATCTGTCTCGATACGTGTCACGTTTTTGCAGCAGGTCACGATATTTCAGTTAAAGGTGGCATGACGGCGACTATTGATTTACTCGTTCAAATTGCCGGTATCGAACGTTTTCAATTAGTCCATGCCAATGATTCGATGGATGTATGCGGCGCCCTTAAAGATCGTCATCAAAATATTGGCGACGGCCATATTGGTATTGAACCTTTTGCCGAATTACTTGCACATCCAGCTATAGCTAATGCCCCACTGATTCTAGAAACTCCAGGCATGGAGGAAAAACACAAACCCGAAGTGGCGCTATTGAAGAAACTTCGCGATAAGAAGTGAGCAACGCTAAACATCTCTTTCGAATGAAGTTTGCACCTTGGGCACTGCTGACGGTAGCAATGGCCTGGGGTTGGTCTTTCGTAATTATGAAGGATGCGATTGCCAGACAAAGTGTTAATAACTTTCTCTTTACTCGCTTTGTTTTTGGCGCAGTCGTGATGGTATTAATTCGTCCCAGTGTATTGAAACTCTTAAATAAGGATCTACTGCTTCGCGCTGGTACCGCTGGTATTTTTCTCGGCTTTGGTTACATCTTTCAAACCCTAGGTCTTGCCCGCACTGGTGCGGCAATAACCGGCTTTGTTACTGGTTTATATATCGTTCTCACACCTTTATTTGCATGGTTGTTTTTAAAAGAAAAGATTAATCGCTTTACCTGGATATGCATTGGCGTAGCGACAGTTGGCCTTGCTTTCCTTTCAATCCATGGTTTTTCTGTCGGCTTTGGCGAGCTGCTTGTATTTGTAAGTGCAATCTTCTATGCGCTCCACATCATCGCTTTGAGTCAATGGAGTTCAGGTCGCGATCCATATGCCATGACAGTCGTGCAGTTAACGGTATGTGCGTTGTTATCAGGTGTGGCTTCGATCCCTGGCGGATATTCACCACCACCTGATGCCGGTGTTTGGGGCGTAGTTATCTTTACTGCCGTCTTTGCAACGGCTATCGCTTTCATTATTCAAACCTGGGCCCAAGCACATATGACATCAACGAAAGTCGCTGTCATTTTGACTATGGAAGTTGTCTTTGCTGCAATCTTTTCCATCATCTTTGGCGGTGAATCGTTGACACTACAGAGCGCAATCGGTGGAATCCTCGTGGTTGGTGCCATGTATTTGATTGTTATTAAAGAATCAAAGTAGGCTGATATCTATGGCAATCGACCTTCGTTCTGACACAGTAACTCGCCCATCTGCCGGTATGCGCGATGCAATTGCATCTGCTCCCGTTGGCGATGATGTTTATGGCGATGATCCAACCGTTAACTCACTCGAAGAACGAGTCGCCGCAATGTTTGGTAAAGAAGCTGGCGTTTTCACTCCTACGGGTTCACTTGCTAATCAATTAGCAATTCGAATGTTGGTTAATCCGGGCGAGGAGTTAATTGCCGAAACAAATTCGCATATTGTCCGAGCAGAACTGGGTGCCGCCGCGGTTTTTAGCGGAATAACTACCCGAACTTGGCCTGCTACTCATGGTTTATTAAAGGCTGCCGATGCTCTAGAAATTGCCCGCCCTAACTCTGGTCCTTATTTAGTATCTACAGTTGCTATCGCCGTTGAAAATACCCATAACTTCGGTGGCGGAACGGTACAACCTTTAGATCAAATCCAAGCCCTGCGTAAAGGCGCCGACGAGATGGAGTTGGCATTGCATTTAGATGGTGCGCGTATTTGGAATGCGCACGTTGCAAGTGGAGTTGGATTTGCAGAGTACGGAAAATATTTCGACACTGTAAGTGTTTGCTTATCAAAAGGTTTAGGTGCACCGATTGGTTCAATAATGCTTTCAACAAAAGAGCAGGTTGCTAAAGCCCGTGTATGGCGTAAGCGTTACGGGGCGGGCATGCGACAAGTTGGTTTGTTGGCAGCAGCTGCCCATTTTGCTCTCGATAACAATATTGAACGCTTAGCTGATGATCACCGACGTGCTAAAGAAATTGCAGTAGCTATTGCTGCCATTGACTCATCACTTATTGACCCAGCAACAGTGCAGACAAATATCGTTGGTTTAGATCTAGCCCATCTCTCCATTAGTGCAGCCGAACTTGCCACCCGTTGCCGCGAAAAAGGTTTATGGATTAGCGCGTTGGGGCCAAAATATGCACGCCTAGTGACACATTTAGATTTCGATGATGCTCAGTGCGCAGAAGCGATTGAGATTTTAAAAGTAGCCCTCGTGGCGTAATAGCCACTCTTTTTTAGAAACACCATACGCATAATTTCCAAGCGCTCCCCCGGTTTTAACAACGCGGTGACATGGCACAACCAACATAATTGCATTGTTTGCACAAGCACTTCCTGCAGCTCGAACTGCAGCTGGTGACCCAGCGCGTTCGGCAATATCGGAATATGACATGGTTTTGCCAGCAGAAATCTTTCGCATGGCTTTCCAAGCTGATTGTGAAAATGGAGCACCAGGCTGACTGACTTTAATTCCGTTAATTGCTGCGATATCACCGTCAAAATAGTCATTGATTAAATCACTTATAACTGGGATTGATTTAACAATTTTTACGTCTTTGCCGGCCTTAAAAGCGCTAATAGTTGAAAGGTTTGCACCAATTAAAATCTGATCGTCAGCAATCAGATTCAAATTTCCTACTGGCGTCTTGTGTGTGGTTATTAAAAATGTCACAAGGAGAAAATTAGCGGTCGCGCAACATCTCAGCAACTAGAAAGGCAAGCTCCAAGGACTGAGAATGATTCAAACGAGGATCGCAAGCGGTCTCATATCGAGAGGAAAGATCTTCGTGTGAAATCTGTTCGCCGCCGCCAACACACTCGGTTACATCGTCACCAGTGAGCTCGATATGAATTCCACCCGGGTGCGTACCAAGGGCTTTATGTACTTCAAAGAAGCCACGGACTTCATCCATAACATCATCAAATTTGCGAGTCTTGTAGCCAGTGGGGGCTTCATACGTATTTCCATGCATGGGATCGCACACCCAAAGGACTTTAGCTCCAGACTTAGTAATTCCATCAACAAGTGCTGGAAGAATTTCACGGATTTTGCCCGCGCCCATACGAGTAATGAAAGTAATTCGTCCAGGTTCACGATTGGGATCTAACTTATCAATGAGTGCAAGTGCATCTTCAACTGTTGATTTTGGTCCGAGTTTAATTCCAATTGGATTTCTTACCTTTGAAGCAAAATCAACATGCGCACCATCTAACTGACGAGTACGTTCGCCAATCCAAATAAAGTGACCAGATACATCGTAAGGATTTCCAGTTCTAGAATCGATACGAGTTAAAGCCTTTTCATATTCAAGAATGAGTGCCTCGTGGCTAGCAAAGAAATCAACTGATTTAAAAGATTCAGGATCAACTCCCGCTGA
>CAIXDY010000198.1 GCA_903918325.1 uncultured Actinomycetes bacterium | reverse complement strand
GACAATGGTTACAAGGGTCCATACACCACTCCAACTAAAGATCTTGCGAGTGTTGTTTGTTCTTCTGATGGTTCAACCATCACATTTAATTTAGCTAACAAGGTTCCTTACTTTGCTTACGTCACTACTTACGGTGCATTCTCACCAGTACCTAAGTTGAAGGACACAAAGCAAAACTACGACCTACGTCCTATCTCAACTGGTCCTTACAAGATTGAGTCATACGATCGTGGAAAGCAACTTACATTGGTACGTAACAAGTACTGGGATCCAACAACAGATCCAATCCGTTGGAACTACCCAGACAAATTCGTAGCTAAGTTTGGTTCAGATCAGAATGTTATTGAAAACACTTTGATTTCTGACTCAGGCGAAGCTAAGACTTCACTATCAATGGACACTAACATCATTACAAACCTGCAAAAGGTTTCAACTGGTGCTCAGTACAAGTCACGTTTCTTCCCAATTGCATCACCATATGCGCGTTACTACACAATTAACGTTGATACCGTTAAGGATGTAAACGTACGTAAGGCGATTCAGTGCGCATTTGACTTCAAGCAGATCTTGATCGCTGCTGGTGGAACTGCTGCTGGAACAATTTCTCCAACAACAATTCCTGCAAACGTTAAGGGTGCTTACCGTCCATTTACTGTTTGTGATCGCGATGTTACAAAGCATCCTGAAGCACAAGTTGCTAAAGCTAAGGCTTACCTTGCTAAGGCCACAGTAAAGAAGACAAATATCATCCTTGCTTACCGCGATAAGGGTGTTGAGCCACAACGTGCAGCAGCTCTACAACAAGAGCTACAAGCAGTTGGCTTCACTGTGACTATGTCTAAGTATCCAAAGGCTGGTTATTACTCACAGGTGGGTAAGCGCGGAGTGCCAAATGAGCCAGACATCGTCCAAGCATCTTGGGCATATGACTGGGCTGCGGCATCAGGAATTGTTTATGCATTATTTGACGGTCGCACAATGACCCCAACTGATGCACGACAAAACTACAGCCGTGCTAACTTCCCTGACTTAACTGCATTGTTTATCAAGGCAGACAAGTCACCAACTGCCGTCCAAGAAAAAATTCTTGGCGACATTGAACAGAACCTTGTTCAAGTTAAGGCAGCACACTTGAACGTTTACTTCGAGAACTCTGCATTTATGGCAGGTTCTGGTCTAGGTGGCCTACAGCTTGATGGTGGATTCTCTACCCTCAGCCCACTAGGTGCTTGGGTTAAGAAGTAAGAAAATAGTATTGATGAGCGGTGGCAATAAAATGCCACCGCTCATCAATTTCAAACTTTAAAAAAAGGATTATGAAAACATGTTCAATTACCTAGTACGACGCATTCTCAGCGGCGGCGTTGTCTTAGGGATTGTCTCTGCCATCGTTTTTGGCATTTTTTATATTCTTCCAGCTGACCCTGCACGTCTTTCATGCGGTAAAACTTGTTCAGAAGAGTTAATCCTCAAAATTCGTCACACTTTGGAACTTGATCAAACGCTGCCCGTTCAATATGGCCGCTATGTAAAAGGAATTTTTGTTGGACGCACATATCTAAAAGGCTCGCCTGCCGAACTTAAGTGTTCTGCTCCGTGTCTTGGTTACTCATTTCAAACTAATCAACCCGTAACACAACTTCTAAAAGATAGGTTGCCTGCAACGGCATCGATTGCCTTTGGTGCCTCGATTTTATGGTTACTCATTGGCCTATCAAGCGGAATCATCTCCGCGCTTCGAAGAGGAACGTGGGTCGATAAACTCTCGCAAGGAGTTGCGCTAGGTGCGGCATCGCTCCAGATATATTTTGTCGGTTTAGTTTTACAGTTCATTTTTGTCAATAAATTAGCGTGGTTACCTACTCCGGGCTATTCATCGCCCCTGCATTACCCGCTGGATTGGGCCAAGCAAATGGCCTTGCCGTGGATTACTTTGGCTTTCTTGTTATCCGCAATTTATTCTCGATTAACTCGTGCCGGAATGATTGAAATCATGGGCGAAGATTACGTACGTACTGCACGTGCAAAGGGCTTAGGTAACAGAACTATTCAATTTAAGCACGTTTTGCGCGGAGCAATCACACCGATCGTGACTGTCTTTGGTCTGGATTTAGGTGGATTATTGGGTGGTGCAGTTATCACTGAATATGTATTTAATATTCCAGGTCTGGGCAAACTCTCAACCGATGCAGTTTCTAATTTAGATTTACCAGTAATAACCGGAACGGTTATTTTTTCAGCCTTCTTTATTATCGTTGCAAATATATTGGTGGATTTGCTCTATGCAGCCCTTGATCCAAAGGTGCGTATCCAATGAGTAAATTCCTAGAGGTCAATAATCTTTCAATTAGTTTTCCTACCGAAGATGGTGTTGTTAAAGCTGTAGACAACATGTCCTTTTCACTCGAAAAGGGAAAGACGCTGGGAATCGTTGGCGAGTCTGGCTCCGGTAAATCTGTAACAAGCCTTGCAATTTTGGGTTTACATAAAGGCAGCACCGCCGAAGTCAGTGGTGAAATTCTTATTGATGGCCAAGACATTAATGCAATGGCCGAGAATGATGTTCGACTCCTGCGTGGCAAAGTCATGTCAATGATTTTCCAAGATGCACTGGCGGCTTTGCATCCTTATTACACCGTTGGAAATCAAATCGCCGAGGCTTATTTAGTGCACAATAAAGTTTCAAAATCAGAAGCTAAAAAGCGTGCAATTGAAATGTTGGACCGTGTTGGAATTCCAGAACCACAAAAGCGTGTCGATGATTATCCGCACCAATTTTCAGGCGGAATGCGCCAGCGTGCAATGATCGCTATGGCGCTGTCGTGTAACCCATCACTATTAATTGCTGATGAACCAACTACTGCGCTAGATGTAACGGTTCAAGCGCAGATTATTGATTTATTGCGCGATTTACAGAAGGAATTTAATACGGCAATTATCTTGATCACTCACGATTTAGGTGTGGTTTCTGAAACTGCCGATGACATTTTATTGATGTATGCCGGTAAAGCCATCGAATATGGAACGGTGCGCGATGTTCTTCAAAAGCCTCAGCATCCATATGGGTGGGGCCTTTTGACCTCAATTCCACGTTTAACTGGTGATCCAGAAAAGAGTTTGGCAGCAATTCCAGGCACACCGCCATCTCTGATCTCCGTACCTTCAGGATGTGCATTTCATCCACGCTGTTCATACGTGAAGCAAGTTGGCACAGCGTGCTCCTCCTCAATTCCAGATTTACTTCCAGTGAGTGCGGGTGCCCATCACCTTGTGCGCTGTCATTTAGATACTGCAGCTCGTGAAGAGATCTTTAGAAGTCAGGTGGCACCGAAATTATGAACAGCATTTTAAAAGTAGAGGGGTTAACTAAACATTTCCCTGGTAACAAGCACTCGCTATTTGGTAAGCGCGATGTGGTGCAAGCTGTCGATGGAATTTCTTTTGAAGTTGCTAAAGGCGAAGCTATTGGTTTAGTAGGTGAATCAGGGTGTGGCAAATCGACAACTGGTCGTCTAACTACACGGTTGCTAGAACCAACTGCAGGAACAATTCAATTCGACGGCAATGACATTACGCATCTATCAAATGCCCAAATGCGTCCAATCCGTGCAGACTTACAAATTATTTTCCAAGATCCTTATGCTTCGCTTAATCCACGCCATACCGTTGGAACAATTGTGGCATCGCCATTTCGCATTGGCGGAGTAGAGCCAGAGGGCGGAACTAAAAAGCGTGTGCAAGAACTGTTAGAAATCGTGGGATTAAATCCAGAGCACTACAACCGTTACCCACATGAGTTTTCTGGTGGACAACGCCAGCGCATTGGTATTGCACGAGCTTTAGCGCTTCGACCTAAGTTGATTGTGGCCGATGAGCCGGTATCTGCTCTGGATGTATCGATTCAAGCTCAAGTTATTAATTTATTGAAGGATCTACAAAAGCAGTTTGATATTGCCTTTATTTTCATTGCTCACGATCTTGCAGTTGTTCGTCACTTCGCTCAGCGCGTAGCCGTTATGTATTTAGGTAATATCGTTGAAATTGCCGATCGAGATACGTTGTATAGCAACCCTAAGCACCCTTACACAAAAGCTTTGCTCTCTGCAGTTCCAGAAGTTGATCCAGATGCTGTTGGTTCTCGCGAGCGGATTCGTTTGACTGGCGATGTTCCAAATCCAATTAATCCACCGTCGGGCTGTCGCTTTAGAACCCGTTGCTGGAAAGCTCAAGATATTTGTGCAAGCAGTGCACCAGCCCTGCTACAAATTGGTACATCTCAGGTGGCTTGTCACTTCCCTGAGTAAAACTTAGCTAGTTGGTTTCAGCAGCCACACTGCTGCAGTTGCACCTTTTGATTTGAAAGTAATGGAAGCGCCTTTAGCTTCTTGTCCATAGAGCGTCTTTGCAACGCTATAACCGAAACTGCCGATATCAATTTTCGTAGAAACTGCATGTCGAGCAACTAACGTCAGAATTGATTCATTCTTTGATTCACGAAGGTAAGCAATGAAGTCATCCTCTACAGCTACCCAGCGCAATCCACCATTAATGAGGGCATCGTGAGTTTTGCGCAGTTCAATCAACTTCTTCACTTGAGCCATAAATTCGTAATCCCACTGGGAGCGATCTTCCCAGTTAATTGTGCGTCGAGAATCTTCGCCCCAAGATCCTTCAAGCCCGATTTCGTCTCCAGCAAAAATAGATGGAACTCCCGGATAAGTTAGCATCATCGTCATTGCTGCCACATGTGCAGCTTTATCGCCAAGGACTACTGTTCTAAAACGCGCAGTGTCGTGCGAATCAAGCAGCAACATACTTGCAGTCAAAGATCGCCAAGGAACTGATGCATTGAATTCTTGAATAGATGCAACAAGTTGTGCACCATTTATTTTTGGCATTGCAAAAGGCAGACCTTGGAAACCGCCAGTAATCTCAGGATTCTTATTGATCCAATTCCAAAAGGGCCGCATGAATCCTTGGTAATTCATGGCGCCTTGCCAACCTAAACCATTGAGATCACTGGCCTTGAAATCACCGTTTTCGGCGACCAACCACGTATCTGGATTTACTTCCTGCATTGCTTGTCGGATTCCTTGGGCAACTTCTGCATGGAAATTATCAGGGCCTAGAACACCGGTCATATTGCCTACATCGATGCGCCAACCAGCCATCCCAAACTTTGGCGTTAACCATTTCTTAACGATTGAATTCTTAGCACCATACATAGTTTGGCGAAGCGCTTGTGATGAGTAGTTCAACTTAGGCAAAGATTCCAAACCGAACCAACCAACGTAGCCCCATTTGATTTTCTTATCCCAGTAGAAATAACCATGTTCTTTAGATCGTGGATTCTTTTTAGCTTTAGCTAACCAATCGTGCCCTTTACCGCAGTGGTTGGAAGTTAAGTCACCCAGAATTCGAATCTTTTTCTTCTTAGCAACTGCAATTAAAGATTGGAAAGCTTTGTCTCCACCGAGAACTGGATCAATATGGTCAAAACTTGTGGCGTCATAGCGGTGGTTAGAACGTGAAGGAAACATAGGAGTGAAATAAATTCCATTGACTCCAAGATCTGACACGTGATCTAGATGCTGCTGCACACCTAGCAAGTCGCCGCCATATAACTCTTGTCCCGTAAATTTGCTGCGACCACGGGGTAATTCATTCCAGGCACGCGGATATGCCCAATCTGGCATTTCATTTATCGTGCCCGAACGCGCAAAGCGATCTGGGAAAATTTGATAGAACACCGACGAATGAATCCACTTTGGGTTGTCCGGAATTGCCACAATTTGAAAGTCATTATTGCTATGCACGTCATGATCACTTAAACCATATGCATTGAGCCATTCGTACTTGCCATCACCAATGAAAACGAATCGATAGATGGTATGAAGATTATGAATAGTGATCGAAACTTGATACCAGCTCTCAGTGTTGAGCTTTTTCACTCGACTTAATTTGTATGTACGTGGCTCGGCATCTTCATACACCCGCACGAAAGCTTCTTGAAAAATGTATTCATTTGGAATGCGGACCTTCAGATTTACTGTGTCACCGATTTTAGGCGCGATATTGCTGACATAGAGTTCACTGCCGTCATGATGGGGGAGAGCGCAGGATTGAATTTTATTTTTCATTAACTTTGGGCCGCAATTGCATCATGAACATACTGGGCTAAACCGCGTACTCGTCCATCGTAATATTCTTTAAAGCGCGGATCCTCGACATACATGATTGCCAATTGCTTTTGCATTTCAATTGAGCAATCATAAAACCATTTAGTGATTGCATTCCGATGCGCTAGTACGGCTTCCTGGGCTTTAGGTGAATTAATCGGGAGGCTATTACCAAAAGCATAGACAAAGAGTTCAGTAGCAGCTTCTTGATCCACTTTTGCTAATTCAAAGTCAGCTTTTGAATATTTAGCGGTTTTCACCTGCGATTGTCGGTACGCGTCGGTATCGCCCCAGCGTTCGCGGACTTCTGACTCATGCTCGTTCATTGAGTAAGCATAACTGTGCAGAAATGCGAATGAGGCGTTGACATGGAAGAATCTACGACATGACAACAGTGCTTCTAACAGGTGCCAGCGGATATATCGGTAAACACATTGCCCTAAAACTTCTAAATGAGGGTTATACGGTTCGTGCTTCTGTGCGAAATTTAAGTAAAGGCGATGAAGTTCGAGCGGCAGTGAAGCCACACCTCAATAGCAGCGTTGACCTTGCAACAGTTTTAACTTTTGTTGAACTCGACTTAGAAAAGGATGCTGGTTGGGATGCGGCGCTAAAGGGCATAGATGTACTGATGCATACTGCCTCTCCTTTCCCATTGGCTTCGCCAAAAGATGAGAATGATTTAATTAGACCCGCAGTTGATGGAACATTGCGCGCCATGAAAGCTGCACATAAAGCCGGTGTGAAGCGCGTTGTACTGACATCCTCAGTTGCCGCAATTTATGGAAATGATTTGCCGGAGGGTAAAACTGAATTCGATGAAACTATGTGGACAGATGTTACCCATCCAATTGGGCGAATGGCATATACAAAATCAAAAACTCTGGCAGAAAAAGCTGCATGGGATTACATCAAAACAGATGCACCAGAAATCGAATTAACCACCATTAACCCAGTGCTAGTACTTGGTGCTCCACTTGATCTTAATTTTGGTGCTTCAGTTTCTGTCATTGAGCGAATTTTGAAAGCTAAAGATCCAATGGTTCCTGATTTAACTTTTTCAATCGTTGATGTGAAAGACGTCGCCGCTATGCATGTGAAGGCGTTAAGTGTCGATGCAAGCAAGAACGAGCGTTTTCTAGCTAGCTCTCGAGCTATTTCATTTATTGAAATTGCAAAAATTCTTAAGGCGGCATACCCAAAGCGCAAAATTGTGACCATGAAAGCCCCAACTTTTATTATTAGAATTTTGGCGCTATTTGATGGCGATATTAAAGCAATTCTTCCTTCGCTGGGCGATACGACAGGTGTAAGCAATAAAAAGGCTCAATCAAAGCTGGGAATGTCATTTATACCGGTTGATAAAAGTATTATTGAAACCGCTGAATTCCTTATTCAGAACGGTCGCTAGAGGAGTTTTAAAGTGAGATTTATAATCTTCGTCATCGACGATCTATCAGGATCGGGTACGCCAGAAGAAATGGTTGCAATCGATGCTTTCAATGACAAATTGCAGGCCAATAATCAGCTTCTATTCGCTTGTGGCTTGTCGTCACCCGAAAATGGAAATGTCATTGATAATCGCAAGGATGCCAACATCAATACAGGTAAACCATTGTTTGAAGCCAAAGAAACCTTCAGTGGTTTTTGGTTAATCAAAGCTGATGACCTTGAAGCCGCACGGATACTTGCTTTTGAGGGTTCTAAAGCTTGTAACCGAAAAGTTGAACTGCGTCCACTACATGGTTAAGGCTTGCCTGTAAAGTTTAACTATGTCAGAAACAACAAGCCGCCTTCTTCGTCATATGTCATGGGCTAATCAAATGGTCTATACGTCAGTTCAAACTTTACCGGACTCCGCCTTGGATGCTTTTATAGTTAATCCGGAGTGGACTGCTGGTCGAATCTTGCAACACATAGTTGGAGGTGCAGACTGGTATGTATATTGCCTAACGCAAGCACCGTGGAGAGATATTAAATTACCAAAAACAATGCAGGATCTTGATTTACTTAAGGAATTTTTAATTGAATTTGATGCAAAGATTTCCAGCCAAGCGAACCTGCCTGATGAGTACATTACTATTCATGAAAATGAAAAAAGTTGGCAAAATTTGCGTTCAACAATTCTTGCCGAAGCGATTTATCACGCTGCAGAGCACCGCACACAATTGATCGATGCCTTGGAATCAAGAGGATTTCAGCCAGTGTCCCTTGATGATTTAGATTTATGGAAGTTTGAGAGGCATGAAAAGGGTACATTGAACCAGTAGATTCTTAACTTTAGGAGACACATGCTTCATTCACTGAGCGGCAGCGATATTGCCTTAGTCGTATCTGTTTTCCTAGCGTGTGCCGTTGAAGCCGTTGAAGCAGTAACAATTATTTTGGCAGCTGGACATTCCCGCGATTGGAAGTCGGCTTTTCAGGGAGTAATTTCTGCCCTCGTTGTTCTTGCTGCATTAATCGTTGTCCTAGGTCCAAGCATTGATAAATTGCCAAAGAGCACGTTGCGGCTTGCCGTTGGGGGATTGCTGCTTGTATTTGGAATGCAGTGGCTGCGAAAAGCAATTTTACGTGCCAGTGGGTTTAAAGCTTTGCACGATGAAGAGAAGATATTTAAAGAAGAAGTTGCTGCGGCAGAAAAAGTTGCCAAAGTTTCACACTTTGTTGTTGGCGATTGGTATGCATTCACGCTGGCTTTTAAAGGCGTGTTACTAGAAGGTCTCGAAGTTGTTTTCATCGTTGTCACATTTGGAATTATTCAAAAAGGTTCAAACCCGCAAGCATTTAAATTGGCGGTATGGGGCGCGGCGCTAGCAGTAATAATTGTGGCAATTGCTGGCTTTGCCGTTCATAAGCCATTGTCTAAAGTTCCAGAAAATACAATGAAATTTGTTGTTGGAATACTGCTTACCTCCTTTGGAATTTTCTGGGGCTCCGAAGGTGCTGGTGCTACGTGGCCTCATTCAGATCTTTCATTGCTTGGAATTATTCCTGGCGTTGTGTTGGTCTGCTTCGCACTTGTTGCCCTACTCAAATCCCGTAAAGCCCAAGGTAAACCAGTGCGTGCATTAAATCTTCCAACCTTTAGCGAACCCGGCAAAGATTCCAGCCGACTTGTACGACTTGGTGGAGGATTTCTTTTCTTTTGGTACGACTTCATTATTGGAGATGATTGGCGAGTAGCAGCAGGAGTAGTACTCGGATTCTTTGCAACCCATGCCCTTGGCGTTAGTGCCTGGTGGATCATGCCGGTTGTCGTTGCAGCAATGCTGTCATACACACTGCATGAAGCGACAAGACCGGTTAAAACTGCGGTTTAAAACTTTAGTTCTAATTAAAGTAAGCGATTATTGCGCCAGCAATTGTTAAGTTAATTGCATCATTTGAAGTTTCGATAATCCAGACTTTGAAGTTTTCACCGCTAAAAAGTCGATGACTCAGTGAAGCGAACATTGCGATACCAACACCAAGTGAGAAACCGATGAACGCGCCTTCGCTAATGCCGATGTGTAAACCAGCATGTTGCAGTGACGTAACGATGAGCCCAAGTGTCAACGTTTGAACAAGAACCCCAACGATAGTTCCGCCGAACATAAGCGCTGGCTTATTTTGCTGAGTTGTGAGTTCTCCTGATGCAATCCCTTTAGCTTTCATCCATATTGGGTAAAAAGTTTTTGGGCCAAACCAGATACCGCCGCTAGTAAATGAAACGATGAAAGCCACAAGTACGCCAATTAGATTTAATCCTGAAAATGTCATTTGACTATTTTACATGAGGTTAAGTAAAAGCTAGTTCTCATCCTCAAAAATCATTAATGGCGTGCGCCAAAGAGAAGCACTAGCGAGCTCCTTGCCAGCTTTGCTATGGGCATTTGCTATCGACCCATGAACCGCTTTGGAGCTAAAACGAAGGAGTAGAAGTAACTACGTCAAACCAAGAGTCAATGATGAGCAAGGTTGTTGAAACCATTGCCCCAGGAATTGCTGCTTTAG
>CAIXDY010000197.1 GCA_903918325.1 uncultured Actinomycetes bacterium | reverse complement strand
TTTAGATATATGACCCAATAAATCTGCGTTAATAATCGTTCCAGAGCTACCCACGGCACTTAAGCCCGAACTATCTGCAGCGATAGCATTAATTAAAATAGGTGCATCCAATTGAAGGGTGTACTGCGCTAAAGCTTGGGTAGTTGGATTAATTGACCATAATGAAAAGGCATCTAAATCGGCCGTGAAAATATCTGGAACAGAAACTACTTTATCTGGATTCAGCGATGTTGCCGTTGGCGAAGGCGCCGGCGTTGCACGCGATAGCGAAGTAGAACCAGCAATCCAAATTGTGCCCGTGTTATCTACGGTTGCTGCCGTAGCAACTGAAGGCGAAGCTTGGTCTAGAGCTAAATTCCATAGTTCTTTTCCAGTTGTATCAATGGCGCGAGCGAAAGACTTATCACCTTTATTTCCAAAAATTACAACTGTCTTACCGGTTGTTACTAAACCAGAAAATTCATCGGGGTTGCCAATTGAAGTCAGTAGTTTTAAAGGTTTTACTGCCGGTTTTTTGGCTGCCGCAGTTGAAGTTGGAACTATGAATAAGGTTGCAATTACAACAAGTGAGATTAAGCGTTTCACGCTAATTCCTGCGAGCGATCTCGCGCGGCTTTCATAGCCTTAGTTACCACTGCGGTGATTCCATCACTTTCAAATGATGCTAATGCGGCTGCGGTTGTGCCATTAGGACTTGTTACATTTTCGCGCAACGTAGTTGCGCTCTTTCCAGATTCATCTAAAAGTTTTGCTGCTCCTACAATTGTTTGAATTGTTAGCGTAGTTGCATCGGCATCGGAGAGCCCAAGTTCTTTGGCTCCAGCAACCATCGCTTCAACAAAACGAAAAAAGTATGCCGGTCCAGAACCACTAGTAGCAGTGACTGCATCTTGCAGATCTTCGGATACTTCAATGACTTTTCCAGTTGCTGCAAGAAAACCTGAAACAAAAGCGGCTTGCTGCGCATTTACGCCCTTGCCTAAAGAAACCGCGGCCATTCCAGCCCCAACCATTGTCGGTGTATTTGGCATTACGCGCACGACTGGATTTGATGTTCCAAGACCCGCTTCAATAAATGAGATTTTCTTTCCCGCAGCAAAGGTCACAACTACTGCGGCCGTATTGATAGAACTCTTAATGTCTTCAAGCACTGCAGCCATATCCTGAGGTTTTACTACCAAGAGCAGCGCATCAGCCTTTGATACATTCGTTGCTAAGTCGGCAACTGTGATTCCATAGCGGGCAGTTAACTCGTCCGCGCGATCTTTTCGCTTCTCTGAGATACAGATGGAGTCCGGTGAAACACCATAGGAAATCAGTGCAGCAATGAGCGCTTCGCCCATTACGCCAGCTCCAATTACTCCAACTTGTTTCATGTAACAAGCCTACCTTTATGCCTGTAGGCTCTGCGACTATGTCTGAAATAAAACCAGGATTTGCGCGTGATTGGGTGGAATTTACCGACCCCAATGATGCTGAAGAAATCTTTAAGTGCGACCTCACATGGTTGACCTCATTTTGGACCTGTATTTATGGCGATGGTTGCCAAGGTGTTTTTAAGAACCAACCATTTAGTGGTTGTTGCACTGAAGGTGCGATGTACACCGACGAAGATGATGAGAAGCGCACTGATAAAGCTGCCGCTTACTTAACTCCTGACATGTGGCAGTTTTATTCAGAGGCACGTCCAAAGAAACCTGGCGGAGCATTACGAATTTCTGAAAAAGATGAAGATGGTGATCGTAAAACACGTCGCGTAGAAGATGGATGTATTTTCTTAAACCGTAAAGGTTATGAAGCTGAAGGTTTCACTGGATCATTTGGTTGCGTGCTGCACCACTTAGCAATTAAAGAGAACAAACACTTTGTTGACACCAAGCCCGATGTTTGTTGGCAGTTGCCACTTCGTCGTAGTTTTGAAACTCGCGAAGTTGGCGAGCGCGAATATTCAGTTACCGTAATCGGCGAATACGAACGTTTGGCTTGGGGCGATGGCGGAGATGATTTCGATTGGTATTGCACCAGCAATCCCGAAGCCCACATCGGTAGCCAGCCGGTATATCTCTCAAATAAATATGAGCTTCAGAAACTTATGGGTGAAGCCGCTTACGCAGAGCTCGCCCGCCTGTGCGATCAGCGCGTAGCTGGAATTAAAGATGCTCAGAGCCGTTCATTGCCTCTGTTTGTTATCCAACATCCAGCAACCCTTGCCGCCCAGAAGAAATAGTCAGTCCTATCTCCTAGGCTCTACCCATGGCTAAGGTCGAGAAAGATCCATTTCGCTGCAGTGAATGCGGCTGGACATCGCAAAAATGGGTGGGCCGCTGCGGTGAATGCCAAGCTTGGGGTTCTGTAGAAGAACTCGCTGCACCTAAAAAACTTTCTCTCGTTGCCGGACATGTAACAAATAAAGCAACTCCTATTGGCGATGTTGATTTATCTGCAGCACATGCCCGCCCTACAGGAGTCTCCGAACTCGATCGTGTTTTAGGCGGTGGATTAGTTCCAGGAGCGGCAATCTTGTTAGCTGGTGAACCTGGAGTTGGAAAATCAACGTTGCTACTTTCAGTTGCTGCACAAACTGCTGCTAAAGGAATTCCTGCGCTCTATATCAGCGGTGAAGAATCTGCTTCCCAAGTTCGTCTGCGTGCTGAACGCATCAAAGCAATTGATCCACAACTTTTTCTTGCCTCCGAAACTGATTTAGGCGCAGTCATTGCACATATTGATGCTGTTAAACCCCAGTTAGTAATTATTGACTCAGTACAAACAATTGGTAGCAGTACTGCCGATGGTTCACCAGGAGGTGTTACACAAGTTCGCGAAGTTGCGGGAGCACTAATTCGCATCTGTAAAGATCGCGATATCACTTTGCTTCTCGTTGGCCATGTTACAAAAGATGGATCTATCGCTGGGCCACGACTTCTAGAACATATTGTTGATGTTGTTTTACAGTTTGAAGGCGAACGCCATTCACGCCTTCGTTTAATTCGTGCAATTAAAAATCGCTTTGGTGCATCTGATGAAGTTGGTTGCTTTGATTTAAGTGATACCGGAATCGAATCCGTACTAGATCCCACCGGTTTATTTACTTCACGTCACGCCGAACCAGTTCCCGGCACTTGTGTAACGGTCACACTAGAAGGTCGTCGCCCATTATTAGCTGAAATTCAAGCGTTAGTAAGTCAGGGCCGCGAAAATGATTTTGGTAATGCCCGTCGTGTTGTTTCAGGTCTAGATTCTGCGCGCACATCAATGACCCTTGCAGTTCTAGAACTTCGTGCAGGTGTGCGCGTTGGGGGCCGCGATGTTTATGCC
>CAIXDY010000196.1 GCA_903918325.1 uncultured Actinomycetes bacterium | reverse complement strand
ATACTGCTGCCTGTGTTTTCTAAAGCACACGAGATTATTTTTGATTCTCGGACGTCACTATGAACCAACGTTCCCGTTTGAGTTTACTCGTCGTTCAGGTACTTATAGTTTCACTAGTAGTGGCCTTATTTGGACGTTTGTTTTATTTACAGATCGCCGCTGGACCAAAATATCGTGATGCGGCATTAAGTATTCAAAGCCGAGATGTTGTTTCTCCAGCCACGCGCGGATTAATCGTTGATTCATCGGGAGTTCCATTAGCCCTTAATAAGGTGGGTTTAGCCATCACCGTAGATCGAATTGCCATTGATAAACAATCCGATAAAGGTGTCGCAGTTTTAGAACATTTAGCCACGCTGTTGAAATTGAAGTACGCCGATGTCTATCGAAATACGCGTTTGTGCGGAGAGCTACCTAAGGGCGACAAGACTGGTTGTTGGACGGGATCGCGTTATCAACCTATTCCAATTACCAAAGAAGCCGATCCACAAATTGCATTGCAAATAGTAGAACGATCCGATCAATTTCCTGGTGTAGATGCGCAGCCAATGGCAATCCGAAGTTATCCAGGAATAGATGGTGTCAATGGCGCACATGTTTTGGGTTATGTAGGACCACTCACAGATGCCGATTTAGCTAAGGGAAATGGTCACCAGTATTTCCGAAGTGAAGTTATTGGTAAAGATGGTTTAGAAGTTCAATACGATTCATTTTTGCGTGGAACACCTGGCATTAGAACAGTGATCGTAGATCGCAAAGAAGCGATTACTCGTGAAAGTCAAAACTCGAAACCAATTGCCGGAGATCACTTAGTAACAAGTTTGGATGTTCGCTTGCAAGCAGCAACCGAAAAAGCTCTGCAAGATGCCGTGAATCGGGGACGTGCCAGCGGATACACATCTGATTCCGGTGCGGCAATTGTTATGGATGTTAAGACTGGCGAAATTTTAGCTTTGGCCTCATACCCAACGTATGATCCAAATATCTTTGAAAAAGGTTTAACGGTTTCGCAAGCTGCTGATCTATTTAGCGCCAAGAAATCGGTTCCGGCACTCAACCGTGCATTGCAAGGCTTATTCGCCCCAGCTTCTACTTTTAAATCAGTCTCGGTTGTAGCTGCAGCCGCAGCTGGTTACAACTTAAATGGCTCGTATGACTGTCCGTCAGAAGTTCAAGTAGGTAATAGAGCATTCCAAAACTTTGATAGCAAAAACCAGGGCAGAATGAATTTAAAGCAAGCAATCGCAGTTTCCTGCGACACGTTGTGGTACAAAATCGCTTTTGATCAATGGCTCAAAGATGGTGGACTGAACCCCAAATCCAATCCAAATGACTACTTCTTTAAAGCCGCACAGGGCTTTAACATCACGCAAAAAGTAGGAATCGATCTGCCCTCTGAATCAACCTCACGTTTAGCCGATCGCGCTTATAAGAAGAGTTGGTTCCAGCAAAACAAAGATTTCTATTGCAACTACAAGACACGTGCCCCTAAATCACAACAAACTCCTTTCTTAGTTCTGTTGGCTTCAGAAAACTGTGTTGATGGTGACAAAGTTCGTGCCGGAGATGCAGTGAACTTTTCAATCGGCCAGGGCGATACCGTTGTAACGCCATTGAAATTAACCCAGATGTATGCCGCTATCGCTAACGGTGGAACAATTTGGCAAGCTTTGATTGGTAAAGCAATCGTTAAAACCGACGGCACAGTTGTTAAAACTATGACGCCAAAGATTTTGGGTAAAATTAATACCGCGCCGTCAACGATCGCGTTTTTACATAGCGCGCTGCGTGAAGTTGTAGTGAGTGGAACTGCGGCCGGAGTATTTGCAGGTTTTCCTATTGAAGTAAGTGGCAAGACTGGAACGGGTCAAGTCTTTGGAACTAACCCAAATGGTTCACAAAAAGATGACACGTCATGGTTTGCTTCATATGCTCCAAGTAAAAATCCACGGTATGCAGTTGTCATGATGGTTGGTCAAGGCGGATTTGGTGCATCGACTTCAGGTGTTGGTGTGCGACATATCTATGAAGCTCTTTTTGGTGTTAAAGGCAATACAGTTATTCCTGGCGCAGCGATATTTCCAAATGGGGCTCCTCCAGTTAAGTTGCCTAAAATATCTCCAGCTACAAAACCAAAGGGGACGCCATGAGTGAAATAGCTGCCAGACAGCGTCTCTATCGCCGAACTCGGACATCGATTTTTCATGGCTTTGATCCAATTCTCACTGCAGCTGTTGGCTTATTACTTTTTATTGGAACGCTGTTGGTTTATGCAGCAACCCGCGATTGGTATTCACACAATGGTTTAGATCCGCAGTATTACTTGAAGCGCCATGTTATTAACATTGCAATTGGCGTACTTTTAGCTTATGGCACGACCGTAATTGACTATCGACTCTTACGTGCATACATGCCATTTGTTTGGGGTTTCGGAGTTCTCGGACTGATTGTTGTTTTAATTCCAGGTCTGGGAAGCACGGTCAACGGCGCTAAAGCATGGATTTCCCTGCCGGGAGGTTTTCAAATTCAGCCGGCAGAGTTAGCCAAAATTTCTATCATCCTTGGAATGTCCATGATTTTATCTGAACGCACGCATGACAGTGATGAACCCAGATCACGAGATGTGATTCAGGCTTTAGCGGTAGCTGCGCTTCCTGTTCTTTTAATTTTGTTACAACCAGATATGGGAACGGTTTTTATTATTTCGGTCTCAGTTGTAACGATTATTGCCGTATCTGGCGCCTCATCTAAGTGGGTTGCAGGTTTAATTTTAGTTGCCCTGCTCGGTGCATTTGTAGCAACTAAAGCTGGAGTTATCAGCGATTATCAAGTTAAACGTTTACAGACTTTCGTTAATCCAACCGCTGATACTCAAGGCACTGGT
>CAIXDY010000195.1 GCA_903918325.1 uncultured Actinomycetes bacterium | reverse complement strand
GCTCTGCGCGCCTGGCAGGAATCGAACCTGCGACAACCCGCTTAGAAGGCGGGTGCTCTATCCGACTGAGCTACAGGCGCCTGTAGTGGGTCGTGAATGCTAAGTCTACCGACACATAACGATAGGGTTTCGTCTCATGGCTGAGTTCATTTATACGATGAAGAAGGCGCGTAAAGCGCATGGTGAAAAGGTAATTCTTGACGACGTTACCTTGATGTTTTATCCAGGTGCCAAGATCGGTGTTGTTGGCCCTAACGGTGCGGGTAAATCAACGGTCTTGCAGATTATGGCCGGACTTCAGCAGCCATCCAATGGCGAGGCGTATTTAACGCCAGGCTTTACCGTTGGAATTTTGATGCAGGAACCGATTCTAAATGAAAGTAAAAACGTTATCGATAACGTTAAAGAAGGCGTAGCCGAAACTGTTGCAATGCTCGATCGCTTTAATGCAATTAGCGATGAGATGGCTAACCCTGATGCTGATTACGACAAATTATTAGCCGAGATGGGCGAGCTGCAAGAACAACTCGATCACCGCAATGCATGGGAACTTGATTCACAACTGGAGCAAGCAATGGATGCACTTCGTTGCCCACCCGCTGATGCCGATGTTTCAGTCTTATCTGGCGGAGAAAAGCGCCGCGTTGCTTTGTGCAAACTTCTTTTACAAGCACCTGATTTATTGCTGCTGGATGAGCCAACGAACCACTTGGATGCTGAATCAGTTTTATGGCTTGAACAACACCTCAATAAATATGCTGGCGCAGTTGTAGCAATCACGCACGATAGATATTTCTTGGACAATGTTGCCGAATGGATTTTGGAGCTCGACCGTGGTCGTGCCTATCCATATGAAGGTAACTACACAACATATTTGGAAACTAAATCTGCCCGTTTGAAAATCGAGGGACAGAAAGATGCCAAGCGCGCTAAGCGCTTAACTGAAGAACTTGAATGGGTTCGCCAAAACGCTAAGGGTCGCCAAGTTAAATCTAAGGCGCGTCTTGCACGTTATGAAGAGATGGCGGCTGAAGCCGACAAGATGCGTAAGTTGGACTTTGAGGAAATTCAGATTCCACCTGGACCGCGCCTCGGAAATGTTGTTATCGAAGTTGATCATTTAACTAAGGGCTTTGGTGATCGAGTACTTATTGATGATCTTTCATTTACTTTACCGCGCAATGGAATCGTTGGCGTTATTGGCCCTAACGGTGCCGGTAAGACCACGCTATTTAAGACTTTGTTAGGTCTTGAAACTCCAGATTCTGGAAATGTAAAAATCGGTGAAACTGTAAAGATCTCTTACGTTGATCAGTCGCGTGGTGGCTTGGATCCAAAGAAAACTTTGTGGGAAGTTGTCTCTGATGGTCTTGATTTCATCAAAGTTGGAATGGTTGAAATGCCTTCTCGTGCCTATGTTTCTTGCTTTGGTTTTAAGGGTCCAGATCAACAAAAACCAACTGGAGTGTTGTCAGGTGGTGAGCGCAATCGTTTGAACTTAGCGCTGACTCTTAAGCAAGGTGGAAATTTACTTCTACTAGATGAGCCAACGAATGACCTTGATGTTGAAACATTGGGCTCGCTTGAAAATGCTCTTCTTGAATTTCCTGGTTGCGCTGTCGTTATCTCTCACGATCGGTGGTTCCTTGACCGTGTAGCAACGCACATCTTGGCTTATGAAGGTGATTCAAAGTGGTTCTGGTTTGAAGGTAACTTCGAATCGTATGAAGCTAACAAAATTCAAAGACTTGGAGCAGATGCGGCGCGTCCACACCGCGTCACATACAGAAAGCTGACTCGATAAATGAGATATCAAAGCAAGCAATACGTTCGTTGGGATGACTTGGATGCATTTGGTCATGTCAATAACGCAAAATATTTAACATATGCCCAAGAGGCACGCTTTGCTTGGTCTGGAATTCTCGAGATGGTTGTTGCACGAGCTGAAGTAGATTTCATTGCACCCATTTATGATGGAGACTCTTTCGTAGATGTAGAACTATGGGTCAGCGCAATTGGTACATCTTCTTTTTCAGTGACATATGAAATGAAATTAAAGGGCGAAGTTGTTGCTCGAGTTAAAACTGTTCAAGTAACCGTAGATATGAAAACTAAAAAGTCGCACCCAATTAGCGCCGAGCAACGTGAGTTTCTGACCAAATACCTCGAGACGGAGTAAGAAATGGCCCATTTAGCATCTCGCAAAGAACGTCCTTGGTGGCGTGACGCCGTTACGTATCAGATTTATCCTCGTTCTTTTGCTGATTCAAATGGCGACGGTATTGGCGATGTAGAAGGTATTCGTTCACGACTTCCATATTTAAAACAACTTGGCATCGATGCAATTTGGATTTCTCCTTGGTACCCATCACCGCAACATGATCACGGATATGACGTATCTGATTACATGGATATCGAACCTGATTACGGAACTCTGGCTCAAGCAGAGCAATTAATAAAAGAAGCGCTTGACTTTGGAATTCGATTAATCGTTGACATCGTCCCTAACCACACATCGAGTGATCACAAATGGTTTCAAGCAGCACTTAAAGCTGGACCTGGTTCACCCGAGCGCGATCGCTTTATTTTCCGTGAAGGAAAAGGCGCAAACGGAGATTTACCACCTAATAACTGGGAAGCAGTTTTTGGCGGACCGGCATGGGAAAGAGTTATCGAAGCCGATGGCAAACCCGGGCAGTGGTATTTACATTTATTTGCCGTTGAACAACCCGATGTAAATTGGGAAAACCCAGAAGTTGTTAAGCACTTTGAAGATGTTTTGAAGTTCTGGTTAGACCGTGGTGTAGCCGGTTTTAGAATCGATGTTGCACACGGAATGTTTAAAGAAGCTGGTTTGCCAGATATCAGAAAAGATCCAGCGGCTTCAATGCTTGGTACTGAACACAAACCTTTCTGGGATCAAGAAGGTGTGCATGATGTTTACCGTGCATGGCGCAAAATTCTTGATTCATATCCAGGTGATCGCATGGCCGTTGCTGAAGCATGGGTAAGTCCTGCTGAACGCATTGCTCGCTATGTACGTCCAGATGAATTACAGAACTCATTTAACTTTGAAATGCTCACAACTCTGTGGGATGCCAAGCAGATCAAGACCAAGATTAATAATTCAATCGATGCCTTAGAAGAAGTTGGTGCGCCAACATCGTGGGTATTTAATAATCACGATGTAGTTCGTTCTGTCGATCGTCTTGATTTAGGTCTTACTAACCACGGTGATACAACGTTTTCACGCCAAGGTGATCCAAAGAAGTTAAATATCGCTCGCGGAACTTTACGTGCGCGAAGTGCAGCTTTGATGGCGCTTGCTTTGCCAGGTGGGACATATCTATATCAGGGTGAAGAGTTAGCTGTTCCAGAAGTTCGCGATATTCCTGAAGATCGTTTAACTGATCCACGCTGGAAGATGAGCGGATATTTAGATCGTGGTCGTGATGGTTGTCGTGTATCAATTCCTTGGTCATCACAACCTGAAGGCGCTTTTGGTTTTTCAACTAATGATGCGTTAAAGCCGGAGCAAGCGTGGCTGCCAGCACCAACATGGTGGGGCAAGTACGCAGTTGATACACAAGATGGTGTTGAAGGTTCAACATTAACTATGTATCGCCAAGCGTTAGCAATTCGCAAAGCCGAAGAAGGTTTAGGCGATGGGCCGATGGAGTGGATTGAAGCAGGCGCCGAAGTTGTTGCATTTGAGCGCCCAGGAGATTTCGCGTGCTACATAAACTTTGGAGCTGCGATTCAACTTCCTTCTAACTCACAAGTGTTAGTTGCAAGTGGACCAATTACTGGTCATACCTTGCCAACTGATACCGCTGTTTGGTTACGACTGACTTCGTAATGCCAAATTCAACTCTGCAACGTAAAGTCGTTCGCACGCTGGCAACTGCCCAAGTTTTAAATGGCGTAGGCGTTGCCGGAACCGTTGCAGCCGGATCTTTATTAGTTTCATCTATTACAGATTCTGAAACTTTGGCCGGACTTGCCCAAACTTTTTCGGTATTAGGTGCTGCAGCAATGGCACTTCCTCTTGCACGTTTGACTGCACGAGGTGGCCGGCGATTGTCACTATCAGTTGGTTACATCGCAGGAACGATTGGTTCCATCAGCGCAATTCTGGGTGGGGCACATAAAAATATCTATTTAATGTTGCTTGGAACTTTCCTTGTTGGTTCCGCCTCAGCTTCGGGTTATCAAGCCCGCTTTGCTGCCATCGATTTAGCAACCAGCGAAACCCGTGCTAAACAACTTTCATTTGTTGTTTGGGGATCAACCATTGGCGCAGTTGCTGGACCAAATTTAATGGACCCTGCCGGGCGTTTAGCGCATCACTTTGGTTTGCCGAATTTAGTTGGCCCTTACATCATTTCTGCGACCACATTAATTTTTGCAACAGTAGTCATTCAACTTTTTTTACGCCCTGACCCATATTTATTAGCCGAAAAACAAGCTTCGGTAAAGCAACATAAGGGCTCTACTAAAGCGGCACTCTCACATATTCGTTCAAATCCAAAAGCTCTTTTTGCGATAAGTGCGATTGCTATTGGGCACGTGGCGATGGTGTCGGTGATGGTCATGACACCTATTCATATGAAGCACGTTGATGTTTCACTGCGCATTATTGGCTTTGTTATAAGCGTTCACGTACTTGGTATGTACGCATTTTCACCACTTGTTGGTTCCCTCAGTGACCGGTTAGGTCGTATTCGGGTCATCCAAATAGGAATCATAATCTTGTTGCTTTCAACAATCGTTGCCGGAACAGCTAAAGCCGATGATGCGGTGCGTTTAGGTATCGGTCTTTTTCTTTTGGGTCTTGGTTGGTCGTGCACATTAATTGCCGGTTCAGCATTTCTTTCAGAATCTGTCTCGGTCGAAATGCGCCCAGCTTCGCAAGGTGCCAGTGATTTAGTGATGAATCTTGCTGGTGCAGGTGGTGGCGCAATTGCCGGCGTAATTATTGGAACCCTAAGTTATGGCTGGTTATGCTTATTTGCAGCTATCCCAGTTTCGGCACTTGCTTTCACATCCCAAAGGATTATTAAAATTGGAAAATAAGCGCAGGTTTCATCCAGCTTGGATTGCCGCGATTGTCACATTTTTTACTTTAGTTGCTACAGCTGGTTTTAGATCAGCACCATCAGTTTTAATCATTCCATTGCAGGATGCTTTCGGTTGGAATCGCGATCAAATTTCGCTGGCTATCTCAGTCAATGTGTTGCTCTATGGATTAACGGCGCCTTTTGCTGCAGCTTTGATGGAACGATTCACGGTTCGTAAAGTTGTGATGGGTGCGTTAACAACTGTAAGTACTGGAGCTTTTTTAACTACACAAATTCACGCACCTTGGCAGTTAGTTGCAACATGGGGCGTAATTGTGGGTGTTGGAACTGGTTCTATGGCGTTGGTTTTTGCCGCAACGGTGGCTAACCGTTGGTTTGTTAAGCGTCGTGGAATTGTCATCGGTGGGTTAACTTCAGCTGCGGCGATGGGTCAATTAATTTTTTTGCCGG
>CAIXDY010000194.1 GCA_903918325.1 uncultured Actinomycetes bacterium | reverse complement strand
TTAGTAAATACCCCAGGCACAATTGATGCGGGATATCGCGGCGAAATCGCTTGTATTTTAATTAATGCCGGCACAGAATCCGTGAATTTTACGAAAGGTGATCGCATCGCTCAACTTGTTGTACAAAAAGTAGAGCGTGCAGATTTTGTTGAGGTAGAGGAATTACCTGGCTCTGGCCGAGGTAACGGTGGATTTGGATCAACGGGGAATTAATGAGCGAACATAATCAAGACAAAGAGACGGTAATTAATGCCCTCGGTGGAAAAAAAGGTTTAATTGATTCCGGTCTACCATCAATTGTTTTTCTTGTAGTTTTCAATATCAAACATGATCTGCAACTGGCTATCTGGGCCGCTTTAGCGCTTTCGATTGTGTTAGCTATCATTCGATTAGCTAAAAAAGACACCATTCAGCACTCTATCTCGGGCGTTATTGGAGTCATGATTTGTTGGTACTTTGCACATCGAAGTGGGCATGCAACTGATTTCTATATTCCTAAACTTCTCACCAATCTTGGTTACGGAAGCGCTTACTTGATTGCAAATCTGGCGGGTTGGCCGCTACTAGGAATTGTCTTAGGCCCACTATTGGGTGAAAATTTGGAGTGGCGTAGTAATCCAGTTCGAAAGAAAATGTATACGCGAGCCAGTTGGATTTGGGTGGCCATGTTCTTTACCCGTATAGCGGTTCAATATCCAATTTATCGAAGTGGAAATTTGAATTTGCTCGGAACAGTTAACTTAGCCATGGGGTATCCGTTATTTTTCGCGGCAGCGTATGGATCCTGGCTGGTTATAAAATCAGTACCACCAGTTAAAAAAACTAGCTAGCAATAAAGCAGGACTTGATTTGAGCTTCAGCATCAGATGAAGCCACAAAAAGAAGCTCATCGCCGGCAGCAAAAACATCATGTGCTTTGGCAGTTATGACGCGTCCATCGCGAACAATTGCGGCCAGCGTTGCGCCATCAGGTAATTCAATTTCATCAACCGTTTTACCAATACAGATAGAGCCATCTGGAAGAGTTAATTCGACGAGATTTGCTTGGCCTTTTTTAAATGAGAACAGGCGTACAACATCGCCAACACTTACAGCCTCTTCTACTAGGGCAGCAAGAATTCGAGGAGTCGATACAGCTACGTCCACGCCCCAAGAAGAATCAAAGAGCCACTCATTTTTTGGGTGATTAATTCGAGCTACAACACGAGGCACTCCATATTCAGTTTTGCCAAGTAAGGAAGTAACTAAATTTGCTTTGTCGTCACCCGTTGCAGCCACCAACACTTGGCAGTTATTGAGATGGGCATTATCGAGTGAGGTAATTTCGCAAGCATCGGCCATTAACCACTCAGCATCTGGAACACTTTCAAGCTTGAGCGCCTTTGGATCCTTATCAATTAATAGAACTTGATGACCGTTATCTAAAAGTTCGCGCGCAATAGCGCGACCGACGTTTCCAGCACCAGCAATTGCAATTCTCATTAACGATCTCCATCCGGGGATTTAGCAAGAATCGCTTCAGTTGCAGCAATTTCATCATCACTGACCATGACGTGAATTAGATCGCCCTGTTGCAACACGGTGTGTTCATTGGGAATTAATCCAACTCCAAGGCGAGTAATAAAAGCCACACGAGCAGGGGTTAGTTCGTCAATGAGCAAAATTGGGCGCCCATACCAATCATTGTGTGGGTGCATCTCGCACAGTTGCACAGTTCCACTTGCATCGCGCCATTCTGACCGTGAACCTTCTGGTAATAAACGGCGCAAAATCTGATCAGTTGCCCACAAGACCGTTGCAACCGTTGGAATTCCTAAGCGCTGATAAATTTCTGCGCGACCTGGATCGTAAATACGGGCGACAACATTTTGAACGCCATAGGTTTCGCGGGCAACTCGTGCAGCTAAAATATTTGAATTATCACCATTACTGACGGCAGCAAAAGCATCGGCCTCTTGAATTCCTGCTTCGCGCAAGGTGTCGCGATCAAAACCAACTCCAGTGACCGTGCGGCCTTTAAAATTTGGACCAAGTCTGCGGAAAGCTTCACGTGCTTGATCAATGACTGCGACGGTATGACCAGCGGCTTCAAGTTCGGTAGCTAAAGATGAACCGACTCGACCGCAACCCATGATGACTACGTGCATATGTACTAACTTACACCCATAGGCTTACTTCCGTGACCTCATCAATGAAAAGAACCCTTGTTGTCGGCGAAGTTTTAGAGGTCGACATAGAAAAAGTGGCCCATGGCGGCCATTTCATCGCTCGGCACGAAGGTGCAGTAATTTTTGTTCGCCACGGTATTCCTGGTGAAAAATCTCGGATTGAAATCACTTCTGTGGGCGCCTCCTTTAATCGGGCCGATGTTATTGAAGTTCTTACGCCGTCGGTAGATCGCGTAAGTGCGCCTTGTGAATTTTCACATCGTTCCGGCTGCGGAGGGTGCGACTTTCAACATATTTCGCCCGAACGTCAATTGAAATTAAAACGTGAGGTAATTACCGAACAGTTTGCACGTATTGCAAAAATAGATATTCAAGTGGATGTGGAAAGCGTTGGCCCAGCTCTTGGTTGGCGTTCTCGCGTCACGTCTACGACCGACCGAAATGGAAAGTTAGGTTTTATTGGATCGCGCAGCCATAAAGTCATCCCAGTTTCGCAATGTTTAATCGCTGCGCCACAGATGAATTTTGACGAACTGGCAAAGCGGAAATGGAAAGGGGATATGCGAATAGAAATCGCGGCATCAAATACTGGTGAACGTTCCATTTCCTTGTCTGCTACTCGTGATGAAACTAAGCCACGTTTGAGTGAAGGTCCTGCAGTGCTACACGAAGAAGTTCTGGGTGTAACTCTTGAAGTCAGTAATGCCTCTTTTTGGCAAGGACATATAAATGCCCCAGTAATTCTTAGTACGGTGGTCAAGGAGTTTGCCGAAGTTAAACGAGGCGATCATGTTCTAGATCTATATGGAGGTGTTGGCTTATTTGCTTCGGTTCTACTCG
>CAIXDY010000193.1 GCA_903918325.1 uncultured Actinomycetes bacterium | reverse complement strand
CATGCAGCCCATTCCAATTGCTGAGACTGAATATGGACCGAGTATGCGCTGAGGAATCATGTGGTGATGTTATTGCAAGTTTTGCGAGATTTCCCTTCAACCCCCATAATTTGGAAATGACATATCAACTGCGAGATCTCAAAGACCAAGTAATCGTTATCACCGGCGCTACAGCTGGAATGGGTGCTGCTACTGCTAAAGAATTAGTAGAACAGGGTGCCAAAGTTGTACTCAATGCCCGCAATGAAGCTCGTTTACAAGAGATCGTTGCCTCACTTGGCGCCGACAACGCAATCTATGTTGCCGGAGATTGCTCAGAGCCCGAGGTGTCACGTGCAATTGCTAAAGCTGCACTAGATAAATTTGGAACTATCGATGCTGTAGTACCAAATGCTGGTATCGGCATGTATGGATCTATTTTGGATTACAGCGACGATGAAGTAAATCGCATGATGCGTACAAATTACGAAGGCACCGTTCATATCATCCGCGCATGTTTACCAACGATGGTTGCTAAAAAAGCTGGTGACATTGTCATTGTTTCCTCTGTTGCAGGATTTCGTGGCGGCGGCGATGAATCAATTTATGCCGGAACAAAGCATGCACAAGTTGGCTTAGCTGGTGGACTTGATCGCGAACTTCGCGAAAAGGGCGTTCGCGTTGCTCTTGTGTGCCCAGCCGGAACTGAAACAGAGTTTGCAATTGGTGCAGGTCGTACCGCGGGTACTCCGGTTCTAGCTAGCTTCCTACGCTCTGAAGATATTGCTTTCCAAATCACAACGATTTTGAAGCAACCTCGTTCAGTACGAACTCACATCTGGACGCTCTGGTCTATTAACCAGCAGTCCTAAAAACTCTTAGAGTAAATCGAAGCGGTCTGCGTTCATCACCTTGGTCCAGGTTGCAACAAAATCTTTAACAAACTTTTCCTTGTTATCGTTTTGTGCATAAAACTCGGCGTATGAACGAAGGATTGAGTTAGAACCAAAGACCAAATCAACGCGAGTTGCGATCCAATCAACGCTTCCGCTTTTGCGATCACGGATGTTATAGAGGTTCTCCCCTGCTGATTCCCATGTGTATTTCATGTCGGTGAGGTTTACAAAGAAATCAGTTGTAAGTGCGCCAACATTCTTAGTAAATACACCATGAGATGTGCCTGCGTGGTTTGTACCAAGTACACGCATTCCACCAATTAATACGGTCATTTCAGGTGCGGTTAAGCCCATCAGTTGAGCTCTATCAAGTAGTAACTCTTCAGGTGAAACGGCGTAATCCTTTTTCACCCAGTTACGGAAACCATCGTGAATAGGTTCAAGAACCCCATAACTTGCGACATCAGTTTGCTCTTGAGTTGCATCACCGCGGCCAGGTGAAAATGGAACTGCAATCTTCACACCGGCAGCCGTTGCCGCTTTTTCAACTCCAATATTTCCAGCTAAAACAATGACATCGGCGATGCTGGCACCAGTGTCTTTTGCAATTGGTTCTAGAAGCGCAAGCACCTTGTTCAAACGTGCTGATTCATTGCCCTCCCAATTGCGCGCTGGCTCTAAGCGAATTCTGGCTCCATTTGCTCCACCGCGAAGATCAGATCCACGGAATGTGCGAGCGCTATCCCATGCAGTACTTATTAACTCTGAAACACTGAGTCCGGTTGCTTCAATCTTTGCTTTTACTGCAGCAACATCATAAGAAGTTGTGCCTGCCGGAATTGGATCCTGCCATATTAAATCTTCCGTTGGTGCATCAGGACCGATATAGCGAATCTTTGGGCCCATGTCGCGGTGCGTTAGTTTGAACCATGCACGTGCAAATGCATCATCTAGTAGCGCCGGTTGCGCATGAAACTTCTTTGAGATCTCTAAATAGATTGGGTCCTTAATCATGGCCATATCTGCATCGGTCATCATTGGGTTATAGCGAATTGATGAATCTTCAACATCTACTGGTTTATCAGTAACTGCAATATTTGTAGGCTCCCATTGATGTGCTCCGGCTGGTGATTTTGTTAGCGCCCACTCGTGCTTAAAGAGCATTTCAAAATAACCGGCATCCCATTTAGTTGGCTCCGTTGTCCATGCACCTTCAAGGCCGCTTGTAACGGTGTCGCGACCAATGCCGCGCTTAGTGTGATTGACCCATCCCAAACCTTGATCAAAAATATCTGCAGCTTCTGGAGCTGGACCTAATAATGATGCATCTCCATTTCCATGTGCCTTTCCTACTGTATGACCGCCGGCAGTTAATGCCACAGTCTCTTCATCATTCATTGCCATTCGGGCAAAAGTTTCACGCACATGTTGTGCGGTAAGCAATGGATCTGACACTCCATTGATGCCTTCTGGATTTACATAAATTAAACCCATCTGCACAGCAGCTAGCGGATTTTCCAAGGAACTTGCATCCTTGGTATCGGCATATCGCGCATCACTAGGCAACATCAACTCAGGTTCTGATCCCCAATAAATATCTTTTTCTGGGTGCCATACATCTTCGCGTCCAAAGGCAAAACCGAATACCTTGAGTCCCATGCTCTCGTAAGCAATGGTTCCCGCCAAAATAAATAAGTCAGCCCAGCTCAATTTGTTTCCGTACTTTTGCTTAATTGGCCATAGCAAACGACGGGCTTTATCCAGATTTCCATTATCTGGCCATGAGTTAAGCGGAGCGAATCTAAAACTTCCAGTACCTGCGCCTCCACGTCCATCGGAAACGCGATATGTACCGGCTGAGTGCCAGGCCATACGAATCATTAATCCGCCGTAATGACCCCAATCAGCTGGCCACCATTCCTGTGTGTGAGTCATAAATTGATGTAGATCGCTTTTGACTGCAGAGAAATCTAAAGTTTTAACTTCTTTGCGATAATCAAAATCTTCACCCAGTGGATTTGTCTTGTGGTCATGCTGATGAAGGATGTCTAAGTTCAGAGCCTTTGGCCATAAATGTGTAGTGGTTTCACTCGTTTGAGTATTTGCTCCGTGTGCTACCGGACACTTGGCTTGATCAGACATAATTCCTCCACGCTCGAATCGTTAATGCTCTTAGACTAACCAAAACGAACACGGTTGTAATCTTGAAATGCAGCGCTATTACCCATAAAAGCCGCTATTTGTGCCCATAAAACCTATGCGACAATAACGTATGACTTCGGTAGGACTAAGCGTTAAAAAATGGAGTTCGCGTGATGCCAAGAAATGCATCATTATTCCCAGCGAGCTAGATCATAAATATTCCAGAGGTGTCCTGGGCATTATTACGGGCTCGGCGCAATTTCCCGGAGCGGCCGTCCTTTCAACATCTGCAGCATCAGCAACTGGAATAGGAATGATTCGCTTCCATAGCTCGTCAGGTTTAGCGCATTTGGTTTTACATACTTCACCATCAACAGTGGTGCAGCCGGGCAAAGTAACTGCGTGGTTAATGGGTTCGGGAATCTCAACAAAAAAATACTCTGACATCACTACATGGTTGCGACATCGTTGGTTCGCACTTGCAAAGAAACAAACCGTGCCTACTGTGTTGGATGCCGGTGCACTTTCATTGGCGGGATCTCTAGAGCAACCCACGATTATTACGCCGCACAGTGGCGAATTATCGGCTCTTTTAACTTCTCGTGGCCTGCCTGTCAGTTCAGAAGCAATTGAAGGAAACCCTAAGAAATGGGTTCAGAACGCTGCTGCGACTTTAGGTGTGACTGTCTTACTTAAGGGCTCGATTACATATGTAGCAAATGAGAATGTACTCATTGCCCTACCCGCAGCAACTCCATGGTTAGCAACAGCTGGCAGTGGCGATGTTCTTGCGGGCATTATTGGCGCGCTCGTGGCAACAAATACAATTGAAATTCTAAATGACCCAAATCGATTAGCAGAAGTTGCTGCTACTGGTGCATTCATACATGCACAAGCGGCTAAGAACGCCTCTAGGGGAGGCCCTATATCTGCAGAAATGATAGTGAAAGAGATTCCTGGAGCCATCTCTCAATTGCTTAATTAACGTTTTAGTAAGGCTTTTAACGTAGTTCTTCCAGTTAACCTTATTAACATGAATGAGCGAGTTTTAGTGATCGTTGATGATGCATTTGAAATGTCCACATTAGTTGCCGCTTTAAGAATGCATCAAATGGATGTAATCGGTGAAGCTAAAAGTGAGAGCGTTGCGCTGAATTTGCTTCGGCGTTTACAACCCGATGTCGTGCTTCTGGATATGCAAGTCGTTGGAATATCAGCCGTGAGGATTGCAATTAATATGCGTAAGGAAATCCCAAATCTAGGAATAGTTATATTGATGAGCTGTTCTGATTTGAGACTACTTGGTGAATGTAACGCTGATGTTCCCGTGGGTTCTAAAATCTT
>CAIXDY010000192.1 GCA_903918325.1 uncultured Actinomycetes bacterium | reverse complement strand
GAGTTTCCAAAACAAACTCAGTACAACATACCGATTGAAGTTATTTACACAATAATTCCATTTTTAATCGTTGCCGTTCTTTTTTACTTCACCGCCAAAAAAGAGACAGTTATTGCGGCAAAGACAACAACGTATGCTCATGAAATTACCGTTGAAGGAATTCAATGGTCATGGCAATTCGGTTATCCCGAGGCAGGTCCGCAAGCTCTTGTAACTGGAACTCCTGCACAGCCACCTGTGTTGTATGTACCGTTGGGTGAGCGAGTTCGTTACACGCTTACATCACATGATGTTGTCCACGGCTTCTGGATTCCAGCTTTCATGATTCAAATGCAAAATCTGCCAGGAGTGGTTAACCATTTGGAGTTTACGGCTAACAAACTGGGTGATTTCCCGGGCCGCTGCAATATTTTATGCGGACGAAACCATTCACAGATGCTCTTTACAGTCCGAGTTGTAACTCCAGATCAGTACAAGGCTTATCTTGAAACACTAAAGGGGATTCACGCATGACAACATTTGCAGAACGCCCAACCGTAGCTGCGCTACCGCCATTGCCACCCAAGAAGGGCAAAGCTTTCGTTAAGTGGATTACATCAACAGATCATAAGACGATTGGCTACCTGTATTTAATCACCGCTTTTGCTTGGTTTTTAATTGCGGGTATTTTAGCTCTGCTATTGCGTAGTGAATTAGCGCGACCAGGCTTGCAGTTTTTGAGCACTGAACAGTACAACCAGATTTTTACTATGCACGGAACAATCATGTTACTTATGTTTGCGACTCCGCTCTTTGTCGGTTTCGCTAACGTCATCATGCCGCTGCAAATTGGCGCAGCAGATGTGGCCTTCCCACGATTAAATATGTTGTCGTACTGGTTATATCTTTTCGGAGGCCTTATGGCCTTTGCTGGTTTCTTATCACCAGGAGGCGCGGCCTCATTTGGGTGGACGGTTTATGTCCCGCTATCTAATGCAACATATTCACCAGGTATTGGCGCCGATCTATGGTTGCTTGGTTTAGCAGTCAGCGGTATCGGAACAATTCTCGGAGGCGTTAATTTCATTACGACAATTTTCACTATGCGCGCTCCAGGTATGACCATGTTCCGCATGTCAATTTTTTCATGGAACGTCCTACTTACTTCAATTTTGGTTTTGCTAGCTTTCCCTCCACTAGCTGCGGCACTTCTGGGTCTTGAATCAGATCGTATTTACGGAACGCATCTCTTCGATCCCGCTAATGGGGGAGTGATGCTCTTCCAACATTTATTCTGGTTCTTTGGTCACCCAGAGGTTTACATTTTGGCGCTGCCATTTTTTGGAATTGCTACAGAAATTTTGCCAGTATTTAGTCGCAAACCTATCTTTGGTTATAAAGGATTGATTGCGGCAACAATCGCTATTTCAGCGTTGTCAGTCTCAGTCTGGGCGCACCATATGTTTGCAACTGGACAAGTACTTTTGCCGTTCTTCTCTTTCATGACTTTCCTTATTGGTGTTCCCACTGGAGTTAAATTCTTCAATTGGATCGGAACTATGTGGCGGGGTCACGTAACTTTTGAAACACCCATGTTGTGGGTTATGGGTTTCTTAGTCACCTTCCTCTTCGGTGGCTTAACTGGAATTATTTTGGCTTCACCGCCACTTGATTTCGCCGTCTCTGCGAGCTACTTCGTGGTTGCCCACTTCCACTATGTTCTTTTCGGCACTGTGGTATTCGCAATGTTCGGTGGGTTTTACTTCTGGTGGCCAAAGATGACCGGACGCATGCTCAATGAGCGCCTTGGAAAGATCCATTTTTGGACGCTATTTTTTGGTTTCCATTTAACTTTCTTAATTCAACACTGGTTAGGCATTAAGGGCTTCCCACGCCGTTACGCCGATTACCTTCCAACCGATGGCTTTACTTTCATGAACGAAATTTCAACAATCGGTTCATTCTTACTTGCATTGTCAATGATTCCATTTGCAATAAACGTGTGGATTACTCGTAAATCGCCATTAGTTAATACTGATGATCCTTGGGGTTACGGTGCATCGCTGGAATGGGCAACTTCATGTCCTCCGCCGCGACATAACTTTTTAACTATGCCGCGAATTTCATCTGAGCGCCCAGCATTTGATCTCCATCATCCGCACATCAAGACTGAAGGGCACTGACAAAGCATGAAGGTTTCTTGGCAGTTATTTATCGGTCTTTCACTTTTTTACGTGCTCATGACGATTGTTTATTGGCAAGTAGGCGGGGAACCCGTAGGCATTGGTGGCATGTTGTTAGCTGCGGGCTTAGCGGGCATGGTTGGTTTTTATATGTGGTTCACCAATCGCCGTATCGGTGCAACCCTTCCTGAAGATAATCTGACAGGTGAAATCGCTGACGGTGCTGGTGATCTTGGTTTTTATAGTCCGCACTCTTGGTGGCCACTTCCGGTTGGTTTGAGTATGGTCGCACTTAGCCTTTCATTAGCGATTGGTTGGTGGCTAACGTTGATCGCAGTTGGTTCATTAGTTATCTCTATTATCGGCATGGTCACCGAGTACGAAAAGCCTTCTCAGGTTCACTAATGTCAGAGGTTCGCGCCGAGATTTTGAATGTGGCTTTTCCTAATACGGCTGCAGCGCGAATTATTATCAACGCTCCTGCATCAAAGATTTTCAATCTCCTGGCTGATGCGCGTGCGCACTCGAGCTTTGATGGCTCGGAAACAATTAGAAAATCCTTATCCGCTCCTTCACGCCTATTCCTTGGTGCTAAGTTTTCAATGGCGATGAATATCAAAATCCCTTATCGCATCACTAATACTGTTGTTGCTTTTGAGGAAAACAAAAAAATTACGTGGTGCCACCTTATGAAGTGGACGTGGTCCTATGAATTGCAGGAGCTGGGCAACGGGCAGGTTCAGGTGACTGAGATCTTTGATGCCAGTTCAGTTCCTGGCTATGCAGCGTGGTGGCTGAGGAAGACGGAGTCTCTTGCTCGTAACCCTAAGTGGATGGCGAAATCTTTAGTTCGCCTGAAGGCGATCTGCGAGGCTTGAAGGTAGCTAGCTTCGCACCGTATCTTTTTGTACTGTTATGGAGCACGGGCTTTGTCGGCGCTAAGTATGGTCTGCCCTATGCCGATCCCTTTATTTTTCTATCGCTAAGAACGGCTATTGCTGCGGTTGCACTCTTGATAATCGCACAAATAACCAAAGCTCCTATCAAACTTGGTAGAGGTGCAATTACTAAATCGATGCTCATTGGATTGTTTTTGCATGCTTTTTATCTTGGAGGTGTGTTCTATGCAATTTCGCAAGGAGTTCCCGCTGGAGTTGCGGCAGTAATTACCAGTGTGCAACCAGTCCTGGTTTCAATCTTGGCAGTCAAAGTTCTGGGCGAGAAACTACGTCTGATTCAACTGGCAGGTCTTTTCCTCGGCTTAATGGGTGTCATCCTGGTTCTTGGACCAAGTTTTGAATCGAAAGTTTCACGCGTTGGAATCGCCGCGGTTTTCATCGCTCTTATTGGAAGTACCACCGCTACCTTAATGCAGAAGAAATTTGGTTCACAGATTCCCATGTTGGTCGGTACGGCTTACCAATATTTAGCCACTTCAACAGTTCTCGGAATTGTTGCTGTGCTCACTAGTCGCACACACATAGAGTTTGCGCCTCATTTTATTTTTGCTCTCACTTGGCTCATTGTGGTTCTCTCGGTTGGTGCAGTCTTATTACTTTTATGGTTGCTCAAAAATGCAACTGCCGCTTCAGTTTCTTCATTGTTCTACTTAGTTCCACCCGCAACGGCTATTGAGGCTTACTTCTTTTTTGGCGAAAAAGTTAACACCCAGGGCTTCCTTGGAATAGGAATAACTGCCCTAGGTGTTGCACTTGTTATACGTAATACGAACTAGTGGTGTTCGATCTGTTTCAAATCCTCTGATGTCACCTTTGGTACTGCAACAGCATGGGCTTTACTGAGACGAAGACGCAATTTATTCTTGATTCCGCCAGGTCGACGTACTCCGCGTGAATCCGTTTCACTTAGTTCCAGGGCAGGGAGCTGCTCGTGTGAAGAAATTGTCCAGGCTTTTTCGGCTGAAATAGGTGCGTGAACTTCCACAAATTCACCTTGTGGCAAGCGCAGCAGGCGTCCGGTTTCAGTACCGTGCAAATGATGTTCGCGATCGGCACGTTGTT
>CAIXDY010000191.1 GCA_903918325.1 uncultured Actinomycetes bacterium | reverse complement strand
TTTTATTAATGGAGCTTTCCCGCGTACCGAATCAGGGCGGACCTACGAAGTAAAAAACGCTAAGGGAAACTTTATTGCTAACCCTTGCTTAGCATCACGCAAAGATTTAAAAGAGGCCGTAGTTGCTGCACGTGCAGCTGCTCACGGTTGGAATAAATCAACGGCGTACAACAAAGGTCAAATTCTTTATCGACTCGCAGAAATGCTAGACGGACGTCGCGCGCAGTTTGTTGATGAAATCGTTACGGTCACTGGAGCAACAAAAGCTAAGGCTGAAAAGGAAGTCACTGATTCGGTTGATCGACTTGTTTGGTATGCCGGTTGGACTGACAAAATTTCAACTTTATCCGGAGCTCTCAACCCTGTAGCCGGGCCTTATTACAACTTCACTATCCCTGAAAGCATGGGAGTAATTGCCGCAATTGCACCTGAATCACCTTCACTCCTTGGTTTGATCGATGTCATTGCACCAATAATTGTTGGCGGTAATACGGTTGTTGTTTTAGCCAGCACCAAGGCACCGTTATCTGCCATGAGTTTTGCCGAAGTAATTGCGACAAGTGATGTTCCTGCCGGCGTAATTAATATATTGACCGGTAAAAAGGCAGAGATAGCGCCGTGGATGGCATCACATATGGATATTGATGGCTTGGATATCTCGGGTTTATCCCCTAAATCAGCGGGAGAAATCCGAATTGCGGGAGCCGAAAACTTAAAGCGAATTTACAGTTTTAAATCAGCTGATCCAGGACGCATCCTTGCATTCCTAGAAAATAAAACGGTTTGGCACCCAATCGGGCTTTAAGACCAGCCATTATCAATGGTTTTAAACCACAACGTTTGCACCGCTGGCACATCTAAATCAAGAACCACACGAACTGAAGCACTGTCGGTTAAATCATTAGGTTCAAGGGCTTTTAAAAACGGTGCTCTACGATCACAAATTGTTTGACCGCGGGCCGGGCCTTGTGAAGTATCAACCACAACGTCAAAAATCTCTGTTGTAAATAACTCTGGGCAGATGGCTGTTGCTACGGCGCCATAATCGCCAAGCGTGATTGGTGAAACATGTAAGCGTTCAATGAAAGCTGCAATCAACGTTCCAGCAAACTGTGCTGCCGGATCTTCTGATTGCAGCAATTGTGCGGCATCTTCGCTCGTTGCACCTGGTCGCATAAAAACATCTAACCCGTACATCGTTATTGGGACACCACTCTGAAAAACGATTGCGGCAGCTTCAGGATCATGCCACACATTAAATTCGGCAGCTGCCGTTGCATTACCTGCCGATGCTGAACCACCCATCATTACTATGCGGTGAACTTTCTTTGCGGTCTCTGGAAACGCCCGCAGAAACAGCGCAATGTTTGTGAGCGGTGCCATGGGAACAATTGTTACTGGATCTTTAGATCCTTCAACTAAATCACGTAGCAATTCAATTGCACTCCGGGGATCAGTCTTACGCGAAGATGGCGCAATACCTAAATCACCCATTCCATCTGCACCATGTACATATTCCGCATATTCAGATTTACCCAACAGTGGGCGCACGGCTCCACGTGCAACCGGAATATCGCCAGCCCCTGCAGCATCTAAAACTTTTAATGTATTTGCAACGACCTGATTTACATTGGTGTTGCCATCTACGCAAGTAATTCCTAATAAATTGATTTGTGGGTGACGAGCGGCAAAAAGTACGGCAAACGCATCGTCCACACCGGTATCAACATCAAGAATCATTGAAGTTTTATTCATAAGCGGTAGCCTAGCGTCATGGGTAAAGCAGTCATAGCCGTTGTCGGAAGTGCAATGATCGATTTAACCGCCTATGCACAGCAAATTCCCGCAGCTGGGCAAACTCTGGAAGGTGATTTATTTACAACGGGTTTTGGTGGAAAAGGGGCCAATCAGGCCGTTATTGCCGCTCACTGTGGGGCGCAAGTCCATTTCATTGGAAAACTGGGTAAAGATTTATTTGGGGATTCGATAGCACAAAACTTTCACAAACTTGGAATTAACTCCGACTTTGTTGAGCGGAGTGATACCCCAAATGGTGTTGCACATATCTGGGTCGACTCACAAGGTGAAAATCGAATCATTATCATTCCAGGTGCTAACCATGAAATCGCTATCGAAAAAGCTATCGAAGGTATTAATTCCATAAAGGAACTATCGGTAGTGGTCGCTCAGTGTGAAATCAAGCAAGATGTCACACTTGCAGCATTCACTATGGCAAAAAAACGCGGGTGCACCACAATTCTAAATCCTGCGCCTTATCAACCATTGAGCAAAGAACTTCTCGAAGTTACTGATTGGATAATCCCCAATGAAACTGAGTTTAAAGAGTTGCTTGGAGAGTCCCCATCCAGTGATGAGATATTAAAGAAATTTCGCCCTGGAAAAAATTCAATTGTTACCTTAGGTGCCCAAGGTGCAGTTCATGTCGGCAGTGAGGGAACTATCACACGAATTGCTGCCCCCATAGTGAACGCGGTTGACACAACTGGCGCAGGTGACGCCTTCGTTGGAGTTTTTGCATATGCGCTAGCTAGTGGCAAGAGCGCTTTAGAGGCCATGGATTTAGGAATTAAAGTTGCATCATTGAGTGTTACGCGAAAAGGTGCGCAATCCTCATATCCAACTCAAGCTGAAATTTCTACGCTTTCATAACCACGTAAAACAAAAGTAGGTCGTCGCACTGGTTGGCTAGCCAACCGCATCTGCGGATATTTCTCCCACAGTGCTGGTAGTGAAACTCCCATCTCTAAACGTGCAAGCGGGGCGCCTAAGCAAAAGTGAATTCCTGCGCCAAAACCAATATGTGGATTGGGGTCACGCATTAAATCCAATTCATCAGCTTCATTGAAGATATTTTCATCACGATTAGCTGAACCAATAAGGGCCGCAATCTTTTGACCAGCTTCAATCGTTACTCCCCCGACCTGCGTTTGCGCTGTGGCAGTACGCTCAAATAAGTGGAGTGGCGCGTCAAAGCGCATGAACTCTTCTACCGCAGTCTCGGTAATTTCTCGGGCTTTATCGCGCAATAGCGCACTTTGATCTGGTCGTTCAAGCGCGGCAACCATTCCATTTCCGAATGCATTCACACTGGCTTCATGGCCCGCATTTAATAGCAAAATACATGTAGCAACTAGCTCGTGCGAATTAAGTTTTTCACCATTTTCCTCCACCATCGCCAAGTCCGTGATCAAATCCTGGCCTGGATTGACTTTACGAAGTGCCGCCAAATTCCGCACATACTCGGCGAATTCACCGGCAGCTTTTTTTGCATCCATTTGGTACTGCGCTGATGGATTTACTTCATACATTTTTACAATTGCTTGTGACCAAGGACGAAGTAAGTGTTCTTCTGATTCGGGGAAGCCTAACAAATCAGCAATAATCTTCACTGGTAATGGCTCAGCATAATCTGCAATTAAATCAAACGTTTCACCCGATTTAACTTTCGAATCTATCTGATCTAAAAGCTTTGTAGTAATACGTTCTACTGCTGGGCGCATTCCTTCAATCTTATTTCGATTAAATGCTTTAGCTACCAAAGAGCGCAAACGTGTGTGCTTTGGTGGTTCGCTATCTAAAATAGAATCAGAGTGCAACCAATTGAAAGTCTCCCACTCGAAATCTGGGGTCTTGTCGATAAAAATTCGTCCCAAGGATTTATTTCTAAAGACATCGTTAGCATCCTTATGGCATGCTGCCAAGTAAATCTGCATCTGTTCGTGCCAAACTGGCTCACCAAATTGGCGAAGCGCCTTTAAATCTTGGTAAGGGTCTGCAACAAATTTGGGGTCGTTAAAATCAATCATTTCTCGGCGGAGATTTTCGCGTAGCCTGGTTTGATTATGCTTTCGATGATTTTCAACCGCGCTGGATAAGGAATGAATGCGCTCTTCATTGCATTGATAGTTACCCGCTGAAGTTCGGCAAAATCCCAACCAAATGCTTTCACGGCTTCCTGCATTTCAAATGACAACGAAGTCTGGCTCATTAAACGGTTGTCAGTATTGAGGGTGACTCTAAAACGCAAGCGGGCTAAGGCGCCAATGGGGTGTTCGGCATAACTCTTAGCCGCGCCAGTTTGAAGATTAGATGTTGGGCACAGTTCTAATGGAATTCTGCGATCGCGAACATAAGAAGCCAACTGACCCAGAACTGGTTCAGGGCCTGAAAAATCTATGTCATCAATAATTCGAACTCCGTGACCTAAGCGCTCAGCGCCGCACAGTTGGATTGCTTCCCAGATCGATGGTAAACCGTACGCTTCGCCAGCATGAATCGTAAAGTGTGCATCTTCTTTGCGAAGGTAATCGAAAGTTTCTTTTTGATCACTCGGTGGAAAACCATCTTCTGGTCCAGCAATATCAAATCCAACAACGCCTTTATCGCGATACTTAACAACTAATTCAGCAACTTCTTGTGAACGCTTATTTTGACGCATTCCGCACAAAAGTGAGTAGACCTGAATCTCAAAACCTTCTTCTTTAGCTTGGGCAACTCCTTGCTTATAGCCTTCAAGTGTTGCTTCAACCACCTGGGACATTGACAAACCTTTTTCAGTAAAAAGCTCGGGTGCTCCACGCACTTCTGCATACACGACACCGTCGCGTGCAAGGTCTAATGCGCACTCTCGTGCTACACGGATGATGTCTTCACGTCGTTGCATTACTGCGATAGTGTGCGAAAAAGTTTCAAGGTAGCGAACTAAGGAACCTGAATCACAAGACTCTCGAAACCACGTAGCTAATTCGGCAGCGTCTTGGGTAGGTAGCGCGGAATAACCAATTTCTTTGGCAATATCAATAATAGTTTGGGGTCTTAAGCCACCATCTAAATGATCATGCAACATGACTTTAGGTACACGTTTAATCTGTGCAACGCTCGGCGTATTTGTCAGACTCACAACCAGACTCTCAATCAGTAATTCGTTCGACTACAAGTGGCAATCTATCTATTTTTCCATCCTTTGGTAAATCGCCGATAGTTACTGAATTCACCAGTGATTCCTGGGCACGAGCAAAAGCGGCAGGTGTATCGGTGTGCAATGTGTATAGCGGGGCTCCTGCGGCGATGAAATCCCCTGGTTTAGCGTGAATTTCAATGCCCGCGCCGGCTTGCACGGTTTCCCCTTGGCGAGATCGCCCAGCGCCTAATCTCCACGCAGCCATGCCAACTTTCATGGCATCCATAGAAAGAATAGTGCCAGCATTTTGGGCAGTGACAATCAAATTTTCTTTAGCTGTTGGAAGTGTGGCATCAGGATCTCCTCCTTGTGCGCTAATCATTCGGCGCCATACATCCATCGCTTTTCCATTTTTCAATGCATCAGCAGGATCTATGTTGGTGATTCCAACTATCTCTAACATTTCACGGGCAAGTAAGACCGTCAATTCAACGATATCTGATGGCCCACCACCAGCTAGAACTTCTACAGATTCACGGACTTCTAAAGCGTTACCAGCAGTTAAACCAAGCGGAATATCCATCGCCGTTACGAGAGCAATTGTTTTTACACCTGCTCTTTTGCCTAGGCCCACCATGACATGGGCTAATTCTTTTGCTTTTTCTGGATCACTCATAAAAGCCCCAGCGCCAGTCTTTACATCTAGAACTAAAGCACTAGTGCCTTCGGCAATTTTTTTACTCATGATTGACGAAGCTATCAATGGGATTGCTTCAACCGTAGCCGTCACATCACGCAAGGCATAGAGTTTTTTATCAGCGGGTGCTAAACCTGTACCTGCGGCACAAATTACTGCTCCACAATCTTGCAAAGTTTTAAGCATCTCTTGATTTGACAGTGATGCACGCCAACCTGGAATGGATTCCAACTTATCTAAAGTTCCGCCAGTGTGGCCTAGACCGCGGCCTGAAAGTTGAGGAACTGCGGCACCACACGCTGCAACTAATGGCGCAAGTGGCAAAGTAATTTTGTCGCCCACTCCCCCAGTTGAATGCTTATCTACGGTTGGCCGAGTTAGTGCCGACCAATTCATGCGTTCGCCACTATTTATCATTGCATCAGTCCATCGTGAAATCTCACGCGATTCCATACCGTTGAGCAGAATTGCCATCAGAAGTGCTGACATCTGTTCATCGGCAACTGCGCCGCGCGTATACGCGTCGATTACCCAATCGATTTGTGGATCGGTTAGTGAATGGTGATCGCGCTTAGCTGCGATGATTTCAGGGGCTGAAAAAGCTTCACTGTGCGACATTTAGCGCTCGTTGCGGTCAAGATCATCAGGACCAAAAGCCCATGGCAACATCTGCGCCATAGTTTGTGGGCCATCATCAGTCATCAATATCGCGTTAGCACCACCGTGCTCAAATAATAATTGGCGGCATCGACCACAAGGCGCTAAATGATTTCCTTGCCCATCAACACATGAAATCGCAACTAATCGCCCACCACCTGTAGCAATTAAGTTTGACACTAAACCGCACTCAGCGCAAAGCCCTAAACCATAACTAGCATTTTCTACGTTGCACCCTGAAATTATTCGACCATCATCAACAAGTGCTGCAACACCTACTGGAAATTTAGAGTACGGCGCATATGCTTTTTTCATCGCAGTCACCGCAGCGCTATGTAAAACATCCCAATCTATTGCAGTCATCGCAATCCACCGCGGCGATAAGGCATTCCGTCGGCAGCCGGCATTCTCAAACGTTGTGAAGCCAAAGACATAATTAACAAAGTTGCAATATATGGAGTCATTGTTACTAGCTGACCTGGTAACTCTTTAACTGCCAAGAAATACCACAGTGAAAGTCCAGCAAAGACCAGTGTAGAAACCGCTTTAATGATCTTTTTCTTTCTTAGATCACGGACGGCAAGGAAAGCTAAGACAATCACAATTAATAGAATTAATGCATGCACTGATGCAGAGTCTCGTAATTGAAGTGCATCGGCAAAACCAAATAAACCGGCGCCTAGCAAGATGCCACCAGGTCGATAGTTACCAAATAGAAGCGCAGCAAGACCGATATAACCTCGACCAGCAACTTGGTTTTCCTGATAATGGTTAGCAGCAACAATGGCTAAATAGCCGCCACCCAAACCGGCAAGTGCTCCTGAGATTAAAACTCCCGCATATTTCATCACATATACATTGACGCCTAAAGATTCCGCGGCGACTGGTGCTTCGCCGGCGCTTCTTAGTCTTAAGCCAAATGCAGTCTTCCATAAAATAAAGAGCGAGAGTGGAATTAATATCACTGCTAGAACCGTGACATAAGAAATATCTCCAGTTATGCCCCTTAGGACGGAGGCAATATCTGATATGAAAAACCAGTGTTTTTGTGCGAGAGAATTCAATAAATCAGGACTCTTCCAGCCAAAGAAATGCCCACCAGACAAAACGGGTAATCCATTGGTGCCAATTGAATTAACATCGGGTGATTGAGATGGACCTATCCAGGAACCACTCTTGTACAAAATTGTAGAAAGATAACGGACTAATCCCGCGGCAATAATATTGATGGCAACACCGGAAACGACATGGTCCACACCAAAAGTAATTGTTGCAATTGCATGCAACAGAGCTCCGACTGAACCAAAAATTATTGCAGCAAGTAAACCAAGCCATGGGCCGTGTTTGCAGCCAATCATTCCACCAGCCCACGCACCCATAATCATCATGCCTTCTAGGCCGATGTTGACCACACCTGAACGTTCAGAGAAAAGTCCGCCAAGACCGGCCAAAAAGATTGGTACTGAAAGTAGAAGCGCCGCTGATGC
Organism: uncultured Actinomycetes bacterium; assembly: GCA_903918325.1. Taxonomy (GTDB): domain Bacteria; phylum Actinomycetota; class Actinomycetes; order Nanopelagicales; family Nanopelagicaceae; genus Planktophila. The sequence continues at coordinate 9,697 of CAIXDY010000191.1, read as the reverse complement.
GGTACCAACGCTTGTTAAATCAGAAGCACCGGTGATTTGTCGAATAATGGCCAAGATGAATACAAGCAAAGTTGCATACCGTAATGATTTCAAAGCTTTTACTTTCATGCGTCTACCGCCTTTGCAAGCTCTTTACTTTGCAGCGTTATCTTGTAACGGCGTACGACCTCATAAGCAATAACTGAAGAAAGTAGAATCGATCCCTGCATAATGATGTAAGTCTCTGGAGCGATATCGATGAGCTCTAATGCGCGTGAGCTCACTTCAAGGAAACCGAAAAGTAATGCACTAATTGCCATTCCAACTGGATTGTTACGGCCTAGAAGAGCTACAGCAATGGCTGAAAAACCGATACCAGTTCTAAAACCCATATTGAAAGCGTGAGTATCGCCCAGCACTGCCGGCAAACCGGCTAGACCAGCAACTGCACCTGAAGTTGCCATAGCAACAAAGACCATGCGCTTTGAATTTACTCCGCTGACCCGTGCTGCGATTGGATTAGAACCGGAGGCACGAAGTTCAAAACCAAATCGAGTGCGATTGATAACAAACCAGAAAGTGATTCCAAGGGCAATGGCAACAATGAGCATGCCGTAAACCCCACCACCAGGCTGATTTTTAATGCCTATTTTGTTTAATACCGGCATTAAATCTGGGAACTGTCCTGACTTAGGCAGCATCTTTGTAGACATATTGTTTGAATCTGTTGTGCGATCTACAAAGTAGGTGGCAAGCAAATATGAAGACAATCCTCCTGCGAGCGAGTTGAGCATAATCGTAGAAATAACTTCACTCACTCCACGCTTTACTTTTAAGTAGCCCGCAATTGCTGCCCATAATCCACCGATTGTCATCGCAATAATCATGATGGCAATCACGTGAAGTACAGGAGGCAAAATGAACTTAGCCCCAAGGTATGCACCGAACATGGCGCCCAAACGAAGTTGGCCTTCAACACCAATATTAAATAGTCCGGCGCGAAAAGTTATTGCGATTGCAATGGCTGCAATGTAATAAGGCGTTGCGGTATCCAACATCTGCATGAGTGAGGCAGAAGTTGTACCGAACTGCCACATAGTTGTGTAAGCATCCATTGGCGACTTATGAGAAGCCAAAACTGCCAAACTTGAAATAATGATGGAAACAACGGCAGCAGCTACTGGCGCAGCTAAAGCAAGAATTAAATTAGATAACTTAAAGTTTTTCATACCGCACCAGTCATCGCTGAACCAAGCTGTTCAGGGGTGGTTTTTGCTGGGTCGAGTTCGGCGGTAATGGAACCGCGCAACATAACTAATAACCGGTCTGACATTCCAATGAGCTCTTCAAGATCGGCGGAGATTAAAACAATTGCCATTCCTTTTTCGCGGGCGCGTCGTAACTCTTCCCAAATTGCACCTTGTGCACCAACATCAACTCCGCGAGTTGGGTGCGATGCAACAAGAAGGGAAGGTGCTTTACTCATTTCGCGACCAACAATAAATTTCTGTTGGTTTCCACCTGAAAGCGCTGAAGCAAATGTTTGTGGTCCCGGTGCGCGCACATCGAACTCCTGCATAATCGCACGAGTATCGGCAATAATTCGTTTTTTATCTAAAACAAAACCACGCATTACTGGTTTGCCGCGTTGATGACCTAAAATTCTATTTTCCCAAAGCGGAGATTCCATCATCATCGCTTGGCGTTGGCGATCCTCAGGGATCAAACCAATTCCTAAATCGCGGCGGTGGGCCACGCTGGCATGGTTGATATTGCTACCGGAAAACTCGATATCCCCCGTGTAATCGCGCAAACCCATAATCGCTTCAACGAGTTCGGCCTGACCATTTCCTTCTACGCCGGCAATTCCAACTACTTCGCCGGCATGTAAATTAAATGAAATGTGCGAAATCAAATCGCGGCTTCCTGATTTAGTTGGAATCGAAACATCCTTGAGCGCCAAAGTAATTTCTGGTCGGCGAGTATCACCATGAGTAGTTGGTTGTGGCAGCTCACTTCCCACCATGAGTTCAGCTAATTGGCGGGCAGTCACGTCTTTAGATTTAACTTCTGCCACCGTTGAACCGGCGCGAACTACGGTCACATCATCGGCTACCCGAAGTACTTCATCCAACTTGTGCGAAATAAATATGATCGCCATACCTTCGGCACGAAGGCCCTGTAGCGCGTTAAATAAATCATCTACTTCTTGTGGCACAAGTACTGCCGTTGGTTCATCAAAAATTAAAATTCGGGCACCACGGTAAAGAACTTTTAAAATCTCAACGCGTTGGCGCTGACCTACACCCAGCTCTTCAACCAAAACATCAGGATCAATGTCAAGACCATACTGAGCGGCCATTTCAACGACTTTTTTACGCGCAGCCACAAAATCAATTGTGATCCCATGCTTTGGCTCTGAACCTAAAATAATATTTTCAAGAACGGTGAAGTTATCTGCCAACATAAAGTGTTGGTGCACCATTCCAATACTTGCTTCAATGGCATCATTAGGATTCTTAAAGTGAACCAGCGTGCCATTTACTAAAATCTCGCCACCATCTGGGCGTTGCATGCCATACAAAATCTTCATAACTGTTGATTTACCCGCACCGTTTTCCCCAACTAGGGCATGTACCGTGCCGGTTTGTACGCTCATTGAGACATCTTTATTTGCAATGACCCCAGGGAAGCGTTTGGAGATGTGCCGCAGTTCAACAGCTACAGACACTTATTCATTCTCCTTTTAATTGATAAAAAGTATTTGGCCCAACAAGGGAGATTTAACTCCATTGTTGGGCCAAATGCCACTACTTAACGGCCGATTATGGCTTAGTTGGAACCTTAATCTTGCCTGACTTGATTGCTGCAGCTGCAGCATCAATTTGTGCTTTGTACTTTGTGATGTAACCGCCAGAGTATGAAACTCCAACGCCATCAAGTGCTAGGTCATAGTGACGACCGTAGATACCAGCCTTGGCATCCAAGATGTCGTTTACAGATGAACCTGCAACTGAAGTTGCAATTACGTCGTACACAGCACGGTCAACGTGCTTGACCATTGATGTGAGCATGTTCTTCTTTTCTGCAGCTGAAGCAGATAGGTACTGATCAGAGTCAACTCCGATAGTCCAAACCTTCTTGCCTGCTGCTGCTGCTTCAGTTGCAGCTGCGAAGTTACCCGCACCTGAACCACCTGCAGCTGAATAAATTACATCTACACCCTTGTCAATCATGCCCTTAGCAATGATCTTCATTTTCGCTGGATCATTGAAGCCAGAGAAATCAGGGAACTCAGTTACGTACTTAACATCTACAGTTGCAGACTTCTTTGTTGCCTTAACACCAGCAACGAATCCTGCTTCAAACTTCTGTAGTAGTGGAATACGAACTCCACCGACGTAGCCAATCTTTCCTGACTTTGAAGAAAGTGCAGCTGCAACGCCAGCTAGGTATGAACCCTGCTCTTCAGCGAAGATAAGTCCTGCAACATTGAGAAGTGCGATTGATGAATCATCAACAATTCCGAATTGAACATTTGGATAATCCTGAGCCACAAGCTTGAGTGGACCAGCATAGAGATATCCAACAGCGATGATTGGGTTGTAACCAGCAGCTGCTAGCAAGCGAAGCTTGCCTTCGCGCTCTGCATCAGAACCTGTTGTAACTGTTACTTCTTTAGCTGTAACACCAAACTTCTTCTTTGCCATATCAAGACCAGCTGCTGCAGAGTCATTGAAAGACTTGTCTCCGCGACCACCGATGTCATACGCAATTCCAACTTTTACCTTTGTTGCTGCAGTTGCTGATGGTGCAACGAATGCAGTTGCTGCAAGTGTTGCCGCAGCGATTACTGCTACGAGACGAAATACTTTCTTCAATTTTCCTCCTTCAAGGGGCTCTTCACTAAGCGCTAGAAAAGCAGGTAGTGAGGATCTGTGTGATGCCGAGCCTAGTAGTTACGAATGAAAAAACTCAACACAGCGCCGCTCGTTTTGAGCCAACTGATGTAACGTTTTGGATAAGTCTTAACCTGGAGTTGATAGTTTTTTGGCTGCTTTATTTAACAATTCCTAAGCTCTCATAGGCTTTTTCCAGAGTGAGCGATGCTACGGCCCGAGCTTTTTCAGCACCTTTGTGCAGAAGATCTATCAAATGCTTTTCATCGTTCAAAAGTTCCAGGGCATGAGTGCGTATCGGTCTGAAATATTCCACAACGACCTCGGCGACTGCAGTTTTAAAGTCACCGTAGCCTTTGCCTTCAAACTCTTTTTCAAGCGCGGCAATGGATTGTCCTGAAAGCGCGCTGTGGATAGTCAGCAGATTGCTAATCCCAGGTTTTGCTTTTTCATCAAAAGTAACTTCTCGGCCAGCATCGGTTGCCGCACTCTTAATCTTTTTCGCATTCGATTCTGGTGTATCCATGAGTTCTAAAACTCCGCTCGCCGATCCAGAAGACTTACTCATCTTGGCCGATGGATCTTGTAAGTCCTGAATCTTGGCGGCGGTCTTTAAAATAAAGTTATCGGGGATTGTAAAAACCTGACCAAAGCGAGTGTTAAAACGGCCCGCTAAATCACGAGTCAACTCGATATGTTGACGTTGATCTTCACCAACTGGAACTAAGTTAGCTTGGTACAACAAAATATCTGCAGCCTGCAACATGGGATAAGTAAACAAAGCTACTCGCGCAGAATCAGCGCCACCTTTAGCTGATTTATCTTTGAACTGCGTCATGCGGCTTGCTTCGCCAAAACCGGCCATGCATTCCATTAACCAACCCAGTTGATTGTGTTGTGGGACTTGTGACTGAACAAAAAGCGTTGATTTTTCTGGCGAAATACCTAGCGCTAATAACTGTGCCGCTGAAGCTAGAGTTCGCTTTCGCAAAAGCTGCGGTTCGATTTCGCCCGAGAGAGCATGCAAATCAACGATGCAGTAAAAAGCATCGTGACCATCTTGCAGCTCTACCCACTGCTTAACCGCACCTAAATAATTTCCGAGGTGAAATGAGTCGCTCGTCGGTTGAATCCCCGATAAGACTCGCTTATTGCTCATGCGCTAATTCTTTCACACATCATGAGGTACGAGAGATTAATAACTGTCCCGCGCGTTTACCTTCCATAGAAAGCACTGTAATTCGCAGGCCATCGAGGATTACCACATCATTTTCCTTGGGGATTTTCCCCAAATGGTGCATGACAAAACCACTGGCCGTTTCATATGGGCCTTCAGGGATTTCAAGCGCGGTTTGTTCGATTAAATCTTCGATCGAAATAAGTCCGTCGACTTCAAAATCACCACTTCGTGCTTCGATGCTGATTTCTGATTCATCCACGTCATATTCATCACGGATATCACCAATCAAACACTCCACTAAATCCTCTAAAGTCACAATGCCATCGGTGCCGCCATACTCATCCAAAACAATGGCGACATGCTGACCTTGCTCGCGCATTTCAGTCAACGCGGGAAGCACGCCTTTAGTGCCAGGCAAAAACATAATGCTTCGTACTATTTCAATAATTTTCGTGGACTTGGACGCTAAGGATGTATCCAATAAATCGCGTACGTGGATGAAACCAATTACTTCATCAGAAGAGCCGCGGATAACTGGATATCGAGAATGAGCTTTATCAACGGCTAGCTCGATGGCTTTACCGATTGTCAATGAGACATCCATGAAATCAACTTCAGTGCGCGGAACCATGACTTCATGCACCTGTCGCTCCGATGCATTGAAAACTTCTTCTACGATGTCGCGCTCTTCGGCGCTCAGTGCGGCGTGACCGGCAACTAAATCTAAAAGCTCTTCTTCCGACATTGCACTACGGGCTTCTTTAGGGTCAATTCCAAAAAGACCTACTATGAAATCCGTAGATTTAGAAAGTAACCAAATAATGGGGCGAAAAATCTTGGCAATAACATCGATAACCCCGGCCGAGGCGAGCGCGATTTCTTCACTCCTAAAAAGTGCCAGGCGCTTTGGTACAAGTTCTCCAAACACCAATGAGAAATATGCAATGACCAAAGTGACACCAATGATTGAAAGTGTGGTGCTCAGGCCATGAGAAAAACCGCGACTCTCTAGCCAAGGGATGACATAGCCACCTAGTTTTTCAGCACCTAGCGCCGCGGATAAAAAACCCGAGACTGTCACACCAACTTGGGCAGCGGCTAAGAAGCGGTTGGGGTTTTCGGCAAGCTTTGCCACGCGAGCGCCACGTTTGCCGCGGCTTGCGATTTGGCGAATTTGGCTCTCGCGCAATGAGATCAGCGCGATTTCGGCGGCCACAAATAAGGCCGCTAATAAGATCAGGCCAGCCACGGTTGCTAAATCAAGTAATAAGGAACTGACCGAATGCGTCTCCATTATGTGGCCAACTATACGCCAACCACCCAACCGCCCTGTCTAGCCATTTCCCACCTTTACGCGTAATCTTCGTGCGTTGGTCAACCGACCATCACCTTCATCCTCGGACCGTCGGGCACGTACCTGCCCGGAGAAGGAGAGCAATCTCATGGCATCAGTAGTTTTCGAAGCCGCATCACGTATCTACCCAGGAACAACTGCACCTGCAGTCGATAAATTAAATCTCACAGTTAATGATGGTGAGTTTTTAGTTCTAGTTGGCCCATCAGGTTGCGGAAAGTCAACATCACTTCGTATGTTGGCAGGACTTGAAGAAGTCGATAACGGAAGAATCTTGATTGGTGATCGCGACGTAACAAACGTTGCACCAAAAGATCGCGATATCGCGATGGTATTCCAGTCGTATGCGTTGTACCCACACATGACAGTTGCAGAAAACATGGGCTTCGCATTAAAGATCGCTGGAACTCCAAAAGAAGAACGTGAACGTCGCGTTCTTGAAGCAGCTAAGTTGCTTGACCTCGAGCCATATCTAGAGCGCAAGCCAAAAGCGCTTTCTGGTGGACAACGTCAGCGCGTAGCTATGGGTCGCGCAATCGTTCGCGAACCTCAGGTTTTCCTTATGGATGAACCTCTATCAAACCTTGATGCGAAGTTGCGTGTTGCAACTCGTACACAGATCGCTGCATTACAGCGTCGTTTAGGAATCACAACAGTTTATGTAACTCACGACCAAGTTGAAGCTATGACAATGGGTGATCGTGTTGCAGTTCTTAAAGATGGCTTGCTACAACAAGTTGATACACCTCGTAATCTTTATGACAACCCAGCAAATGCTTTCGTAGCAGGATTTATCGGCTCTCCAGCCATGAACTTGCTCAATGCACCAATCGTTGGTGGTAAGGCAATGCTTGGAAATCTTGGACTTGCAGTTCCAGCATCAGCTGGCAATGAAGTTACTGTGGGTGTTCGCCCAGAGGGCTTCACACCTTCAACTGAGGGCTTCCATGTTCTTGTAGAAGTGGTTGAAGAACTTGGCTCAGATGCTTTCGTTTACGGAAAGCCAGCTGATAACAACGTGAAGTTTGCAAACGCAACTGATGAAGGCGCACAGATCATTGTTCGCTGGGATCCAAAGAATCCTCCAAAGCCTGGACAGACAATTACTGTTACAGCAATTCCAAGTGCGGTTCATTTGTTCAACTCAGTTACAGGTGAGCGTATTTAATAGCGTTAATTAAAAAAGCCCGTCGCTCATGCGGCGGGTTTTTTTATGCCCCAGTTATTACAGGCGAACCCTCAAGTTGTGCCCACTCATCATCGGTAAATAAACGTGAACGAATGAGAAAGCGTTTACCTTCGGGAGATTCAAGTGAAAAACCTCCGCCACGTCCATCAACAACATCAATTGTTAAATGTGTGTGTTTCCAGTATTCAAACTGGCTTGCTGACATCCAGACTTGAATGTTTTCGTGCAGTTCGGGGATTTCTAACTCCCCCACCAACACATCAGATGCACCCACTCTGAACTCTCCTTTGAGATAACACATGGGCGAAGATCCATCGCAACAACCGCCAGATTGGTGAAACATCAGCGGCCCATTTATTGCAGAGAGTTTTATTAATAACAATGCCGCCTCGTGTGTGTAGTCAACGCGAGACGGCAGAGTCATTTGTTCTCCTTAGAAGAAGCCAAGCTTGTTTGGTGAATATGAAACTAGCAGGTTCTTAGTCTGTTGGTAATGATCAAGCATCATTTTATGATTTTCTCGACCGATTCCCGAAGCTTTATAACCACCAAATGCGGCACCTGCTGGATAGGCGTGATAACAGTTTGTCCATACGCGGCCAGCTTGGATTGCACGTCCTGCGCGATATGCAGTGTTCATATCGCGAGTCCATACACCTGCGCCTAATCCATACAACGTGTCATTAGCAATTTCCATGGCATTATCGAAACCATCAAACTTTGTCACAGAGACAACTGGTCCGAAAATTTCTTCCTGGAAGATTCTCATCTTGTTATTGCCTTCAAAAATCGTTGGCATAACGTAATAACCACCAGCGAGTTCACCGCCCAAATCAGCGCGTTCTCCACCAGTGATTACTTTTGCGCCCTCTTTCTTTCCGATATCTAAATAGGAAAGAATTTTCTCTAGTTGATCAGTGCTTGCTTGCGCACCCATCATGGTTGAAAGATCTAATGGATTTCCCATTTTGATCGCTTTTGTGCGCGCGGTGACATCACCCATGAATTTGTCATAGATCTTGGCTTCAACTAAGCCACGTGATGGGCAGGTACACACTTCACCCTGATTAACTGCAAACATTGTGAAGCCTTCAAGTGCTTTGTCGTAGAAAGCATCATTTTCAGCGGCAACGTCATTGAAGAAAATATTTGGACTCTTGCCACCAAGTTCTAGACTGACAGGAATTATATTTTCAGATGCATACTGCATAATCAATCGGCCGGTAGTGGTTTCACCAGTAAAGGCAATTTTTGCTATTCGAGGTGATGATGCAAGTGGCTTACCTGCTTCAACCCCAAAGCCATTGACGATATTTACTACTCCTGGTGGTAATAAATCTTTAATGATGTCCATTAAAAACAGGATAGATACAGGGGTTTGTTCGGCGGGCTTTAAAACAACGCAGTTTCCTGCAGCAATAGCTGGAGCTAATTTCCATACGGCCATCAAAATTGGGAAGTTCCAAGGGATGATTTGTCCTACAACACCCAGTGGCTCATGAAAATGATAAGCAACGGTGTCGTGATCCAATTCGCCCGCAGAGCCTTCTTGGGCACGAATAGCTGCAGCAAAGTATCTGAAGTGATCGATCGCTAATGGAATATCAACGTAGAGTGCTTCGCGAATGGGCTTACCGTTTTCCCATGTTTCAGCAACAGCAATTGCTTCGACATTGGCTTCCATACGATCTGCAATCTTGTTAAGGATTATTGCTCGCTCAGTTGCGGAGGTTTTGCCCCAAGCAGGTGCGGCAGCATGTGCAGCATCTAAAGCTTTATCGATATCTTTCGCATTTCCGCGGGCAACTTCACAAAACACTTTTCCAGTAACTGGAGTTACGTTTTCAAAATACTGACCTGAATCTGGCTTAACATATTCTCCATTGATCCAATGGTCATACCGTGATGCGTAATTAACTTTACTTCCGGGTTGCCCCGGAGCAATGAAATCGGTCATTTCTCCTCCAACTTCATGCGCGCAACGATGCGCGCGATGTTTCATTGAAAGTAGACCTACCTACTGCTAATAGCAATAGATTTTGCTGGGGCTTGCACCTTTAAAAAGCTGAAAAAACGCTGATTAAGCCATAGCTTTC
>CAIXDY010000190.1 GCA_903918325.1 uncultured Actinomycetes bacterium | reverse complement strand
TTATTACCAATGAAGCAGGAGAACGCACATGCACTGCGCGAATTACCTGTTTGATTCTGGCTGAACGTTAAGAATGCGCGCCAGTACCAAGATATGCCTCGCGCACTGCTGGGTCATTGAGTAGATCAGAGGCTTTAGCTTCTTTGACTACATTTCCAGTCTCCAAAATATAAGCACGGTGTGCTCGCTGCAGAGCTTGTTGAGCATTTTGTTCAACTAACAAAATAGTCACACCTTGTTTATTAATCTGCGTGATGATGCGGAAGATATTGGCAATCATTTGCGGTGCAAGACCCATTGATGGTTCATCAAGAAGTAAAACTTTTGGTCGAGACATGAGCGCACGGCCAATAGCCAACATCTGCTGCTCTCCCCCAGATAAAGTTCCGCCGGCCTGAGTGAGACGTTCCTTAAGACGCGGGAATAACCCATAGACCATCTCTAGATCTTCATCCATCTCGGCTTTGCGATTCTTGCGGTGGAACTTACCCATCTCAAGATTTTCAAGCACTGTCATACCGGGGAAAATTCCACGGCCTTCGGGTGCTTGTGAGATTCCAAGATCAACGCGCTCATGTGCTGGAACATTGGAAATATCTTGGCCGTCGAAAATAATTGCGCCAGAGGAGACTTTGCGAAGTCCAGAGATTGTTTTAAGCGTCGTAGTCTTTCCAGCACCATTGGCACCGATTAACGTAACAATTTCACCCTCGTTAACGACAACGTTGATGCCTTTGATTGCTTCAATCTTGCCGTAGTGAACGTGGAGATCTTTAATTTCAAGACGCATCTGCTGGCACTCCTAAATAGGCCTCAATAACCTTGGCATCATTTTGAACTTTACTTGGAAGGTCATCGGCGATTTTCACACCAAAATCTAGAACGGCAACGCGATCTGAGATTCCCATGATTAATGACATGTCATGCTCGATAAGTAGAACGGTATAGCCGGCATCTCGAATTCGTTTAATCAGGGCCGCTAATTCAACTTTCTCAGCTGGGTTAAAACCAGCTGCTGGTTCATCCAGAAGTAGAAGTTGTGGATTAGTTCCCATAGCGCGCGCAATCTCAAGTCGGCGTTGTACGCCATACGGTAAATTCTTAGCTAATCGATCGGCGTACTCGTCGATGCCGATGAAACGCAAAATCTCATGTGCGCGTTCACGATTTTCGCGCTCTTCACGTCGTGCGCGTGGCAAACCAAATAGCGCACCTACAAGACCACTCTTTTTATGAGCATCAGTCGCAGTAATAACATTTTCAAGAGTTGTCATATCTCCCCATAAACGAATGTTCTGGAAAGTACGTGCAATTCCCATTTGGGTAATCTGGAAACGCTTTTGCTTGTTAATACGTGTGCCGGCAAAAGTAATCGATCCGCTAGTTGGTTTATAAACACCAGTAACAACATTGAAAACAGTTGTCTTACCGGCGCCATTAGGTCCAATCAAAGCCAGGATTTCTCCCTTTTTTACGTCAAGGTTTACTTCGCCAAGTGCGGTAACGCCACCAAATTTCATAGTGACATTTTGAAGAGAAAGAAGGATCTCGGACATTAAGCATTCACCTCTTTCTTTACTATGGCTTTTTCACGCTTCTTACGAGGCAATAATCCATCTGGGCGGAAATTCATTACGACTACAAGTGTTGTTCCAAATACCAATAAACGTGCATCGGAGATAAATCGGATGCGATCTGGCAAATAACCCAGGATTGTTGCACCGACTACCACTCCCCAAATGTTTCCAATTCCACCGAACACAACGCATGAAAGGATAAGAATCGAAACGTTGAGAGTAAACATTTCTGGGGCGATGAAAAGATTCTTGGATGCGTACAAGACTCCGGCCGCTCCACCAACAGCTGCGCCTAAAGTAAATGACCAAATCTTGTACTTCAGCGTTGGAACTCCCATAAGTTCGGCAGCATCTTCGTCCTGGCGAATGGCTTCCCATGCGCGTCCTGGACGGCGGATGCTCAGTCGACGGATCATCCAGATGGTCAGCAAAATCATGACGACAACTACCCAGAAAAATACTTTCTGGTCATCTAACTTAAACTTAAGTGGTCCGATATTCGGCGGCATCGGTACGTTAGCAATTCCATTAGGGCCCTTACTCCATGTGGAGTTAAGAACAATGAGGCGAACAATTTCACCAAAACCTAAAGTAACAATCGCTAAATAATCTCCACGTAAACGCAAAGTTGGTAGTCCAAGTAACACACCGGCCAACATTGCAAAACCAATACCAAAAGGCATGATCTCCCAAGTATTCAAATGCGTATGCGTGCCCATAAGCGCCATTGTGTAAGCACCGATTGCAAAGAATGCAACGTAACCCAAATCCAGCATTCCAGATTTACCAACAACAATATTGAGACCCAGTGCCATCAAAACGAAGATACCCACTGGATAAACAAGTACGGCATCATAGGAAGCAATTGGTGTTGCTAACCAACTGGCACCAGCAAATGGTAAAAGTCCAACAAGGATGATTGTGCTAATAGCAATTACTACGCGCTTAGGGCGATTAGCTCGCTCCCAAATTCCTGCACCCCAGTCACGAAGATTCCAATAATTTCTAATTTTCATGGTCTATGCCCTCGTTGTCTGAACGGCTTCGCCAAATAAACCATTTGGCTTGAAGAGAAGAACTAGGACTAAGACAATGAAAACTGTTACGGCTTTCCATTGGGTTCCAAGAACAGCCGAGGCATAAACCTCAAGCAAACCTAAAGTAAGTCCACCGAAGAAAGCTCCTCGGATATTTCCGATTCCACCAAGGACTGCAGCAGTAAATGCCGCCATACCCATAGTGAAACCAATATTAAATTTCGTATATTCGAAAACAG
>CAIXDY010000189.1 GCA_903918325.1 uncultured Actinomycetes bacterium | reverse complement strand
TTCACCGTGCGCGCGTGTTAGCTGATGCGCGAGCTGGTGGTGGCTCATGGTTAGCGCGGGCAGTCGACAAAATAGAGATCGCATTAAAAAAACAAACTCCTGGACACGAGTTAAGTAGCGAAGAGATTTCACAGTGGATAAATGAAATGTCAGTGCGCCCAGTTTTTACTGCCCACCCGACCGAAGCTGCGCGACGTTCGGTATTGAGCAAAATGGGGCGCGTTGCCGATTTATTAGAGGACTCTCGCAATCCTTCGCAAAGTGATCGATTAGCTGAAACGATTGATTTGTTGTGGCAGACCGATGAACTTCGTGTTGGTCAACCTGAACCCCTTGATGAAGCAATGAATGCGCTGTATTACTTAGATGATTTATTCCGCCAGACAGTTCCAGAAGTTCTGGATGACTTTGCCCGAGAAATGAAGCGCATAAATGTTGTAGTCCCAGTTACCGCTAGACCACTTTCATTCGGAAGTTGGATTGGCGGAGACCGAGACGGTAATCCAAATGTCACGGCACAGGTAACAACCGATGCAATGTTGCTTCAAGTTGCACACGCAATCCGAGCAACTATTGCGGCAATGGATGAATTACGCCAGATGCTTTCAATTTCAAGTCGCATTATTGGTGCAACGCCAGAATTAACGGCATCGGTTGAAAAGGATTTAAAGCACATACCTGAATTTGAGCCACGCTTCTTGCGCTTAAATTCACAAGAGCCGTACCGCTTAAAGGCAACCGCAATTGTTCACCGTCTTGCCTTTACTCGCGATCGGCACGCAAAGGGTGGAGCTCACGTTGAACACCGCGATTATGCCGACACCGCTGAATTAATTAAAGATTTAATGTTGATGCGTGATTCACTCTTTGCCCATAAAGGTGAACTCATTGCTACAGGCCTACTTGAGCGCACGATTCGTACAGTGGCAGCCTTTGGAATTACCCATGCAACTATGGATGTTCGTGAGCACTCAGATGCTCACCACAATCTTTTAAAGCAAGCTACCGGAGTTTCTGGATACAGCGAAAAATCTCATGCGGAAAAGTTTGAAATCCTCACAGATTTATTAGCTAATGACACAAATCTAGACGTGGCAAATCTTGATGCTGCAGGACAAAAAACGCTCGATACCTTCTTTGCTATTGCCGATTTAATTGATCGCTTTGGTTCACAAGCTATTGAAACCTATATCGTTTCAATGACTAAAGGCGCTGATGATTTGATTGCAGCCGTTGTTATTGGTCAACAAGCTGGGCTTGTAAATTTGAAAGCTAAGAAAGCGCGTATCGGCTTTGCCCCTCTGCTTGAAACCGTAGCTGAATTACGCGCAGCTGGTGAAATTCTGGAAAAACTTTTAAGTAATCCTGCTTACCGATCATTAGTCGCCCTGCGCGGAGATGTACAAGAAGTGATGTTGGGTTATTCAGATTCCAATAAAGATGCCGGTATCGCAACCAGCCAATGGGAAATCCATCGTGCACAAAGAAATTTGCGTGACATTGCCATGAAGTACGGCGTTAAATTGCGATTGTTCCATGGTCGTGGTGGCTCAGTTGGCCGTGGTGGTGGACCAACATATGAAGCGCTCGTTGCTCTTCCTTGGGGATCAGTAGATGGTCAAATTAAGATGACAGAACAAGGCGAAGTCATTAGCGATAAGTACGCCCTTGCCTCCCTTGCACGTGAAAACGTTGAATTAACTTTGGCCGCTTCCCTTGAAGCTACCGTTCTTAATCGTGGACCTCGACAATCAGTTGCCGATTTAAGTAGTTGGAATGAATGTATGCAGTTAGTAAGTGATAACTCTTTTACGGCCTACCGCGCTTTAGTTGATCACCCAGACTTGCCGGCTTATTTTTATGCATCAACTCCCGTTGAACAGTTAGGAAATCTCTTCCTTGGTTCCAGACCATCACGCCGACCCGATGCTGCTGGTGGTTTAGATGCACTGCGCGCGATCCCTTGGGTATTTGGTTGGACGCAATCACGACAGATTGTCCCTGGCTGGTTTGGTGTGGGATCTGGATTAAAAGCTGCGCGGGAAGCGGGTAAAACCGATGTGCTCAAGAAGATGTTAGCTGAGTGGCATTTCTTTCATACATTTATTAGCAATGTGGAAATGACCATAGCAAAAACCGATTTAGTGTTAGCTCGTCGCTATGTTGAAACTTTAGTTCCCAAGGAGCTGCATCACTTCCTAGATCAAATTCAAGCCGAGTTTGATTTAACTGTGGCCGAAATTTTGAAGTTAACTGGAAAGAAATCACTCCTGGGTGATCAAGCAATTTTAGCTAGAACTCTGCAAGTTCGTGATGCTTATTTGTCACCGATTCATTTGCTTCAAATTAACTTACTCAAGCGTGTTCGAGACGCTGGCGATTCTGCCGATCCAATTTTACGCCGTGCGCTTTTGCTGACAATTAACGGCGTTGCTGCAGGTCTTCGAAATACTGGTTGATTTTAAGAGTTAAAACGGGTTTGGGTTCGCTCTAAACCTTCGTTAATGAGTGACTCAACAACATCTGCCCCGCGAACAATGAACTCACTCAAATCTTTTTGTTCCACTTTTGAAAAAGCTTTTAAAACAAAATCGGCTGGATCTTGCTCACCCATAGGGCGGCCAATTCCTAAACGCACACGGTAATAGTCCGGTGCACCAAAAGCTGATGTCATTGATTTCAAACCGTTATGGCCGTTATCGCCACCGGCGAACTTGGTACGAATTGCCGCAAAGGGAATATCTAACTCATCATGCAAAACAATTATTTTTTCGGGATCAACTGAATAGAAATTAGCCAGGGCTTTAATCGGACCGCCAGTTTCATTCATAAACGAATGTGACTTTGAAACAATTACTGGGTGTGCATCAACACCAACACCTAATTTAAATGCGGCGATATTAGTGCGAGATTTGTGTGAAGATAATTTAACGTTATGGCGACGAACTAATTCATCGACGACCATTTGGCCTACGTTGTGACGGGTGGCAGCGTATTTATCGCCTGGATTGCCCAGGCCCACTACCAACCACGTCATAACGATAAGCGTAAGGGTTAAGCGTCCTTCTTGTCTGTTTCACCGGCTGCTGCAGGTGCTGCCGCATCAGTTGCTGCTGCTGCTGGTGCTGCAACCTCTTCAACTGCTGTGGACTTCTCTGACAAGTGAACAACGATTGTCTTTGGATCTGATTCAAGTTCAACACCAGCTGGAAGCTTCACATCAGATGCATAACGTGACTCACCTGAGTGCATGCCTTCGATGTTAACTTCTAGGAAGTTAGGAATTGCAGTTGCTTCAACACGAACTTCAATTGTGTTGTTAACGTGCTCAAGAATTCCGTCACGATCGTGTTCACCAATTGCGTGAACTGGAACTGAAACAACAACCTTTTCGCCACGACGTACAAGAACTAGGTCTACGTGCTCAAGAATCTGCTTAAGCGGATCGCGAACGATCGCCTTAGGAAGAGTCAGTTCGGCTTTTCCATCAATCATGATGTCGAGCAAAACGTTTGACTGCTTCAGTGCAACGCCGAGTTCGCGTGCTGGAAGAGTGATGTGTTGTGGCTTTTCACCGTGACCGTAGATAACGGCAGGAACCAAACCATCGCGACGTGCACGACGTGATGCGCCCTTACCAAATTCGGTACGACGTACGCCGTTGATGCTGATTTCTGCCATTTTAAATCTCCTTTGGAATTACTTCGGTGTCTGCACAAAGTTCCGATGAGGAGTTAAGTCCTTAAGCCGTCGATTACGGAAGTAAATTCTTACCCTCGCCGGAACGGTCGCAAGGTTATAAGACGGAGAGCAAAGAGTGCAAATCCCCGCTTAAGAGTGACCGTCGAAGAGGCTGGTGACTGAGCCGTCTTCGAAGACTTCACGGATCGCGCGGGCGAGCAGTGGAGCGATAGAAAGCACGGTGAGGTTATCGAATTTTTGATCTTCAGTAATTGGCAGCGTATTTGTAATAACAACTTCGGATGCGCGCGATGACTTTAAACGATCTACAGCTGGGCCAGAAAGAACTGCATGTGTGGCGGCGATAATTACATCCGCGGCACCCGCATCAAATAGGGCTTCTACGGCTTTAGTAATTGTTCCGGCAGTGTCGATCATGTCATCGATAACAACGCATGTTTGGCCTTGTACATCGCCAACGACGCGGCCCGTTGTTGATTCATTGGGAATGCGTGGATCGCGAGTTTTGTGAATGAAAGCAATTGGGCAACCACCGAGTAAATCTGACCAACGTTCTGCAACACGTACACGACCAGAGTCTGGTGAAACGATTGTTAAGCGCGAGCGATCAACTTTGCTGCCAACATAGTTAGCAAGCATTGGTAGAGCAAACAAGTGATCAACGGGTCCGTCAAAGAAACCTTGAATCTGTGAAGTATGTAGATCGACACACATTAAGCGGTCGGCACCGGCAGTTTTAAATAAATCGGCCATCAAACGTGCAGTGATTGGTTCGCGTCCACGGCTCTTCTTATCTTGGCGTGCATAACCATAGAACGGTGCGACCACAGTAATTCGTTTAGCGGATGCGCGCTTGAGTGCATCGACCATGATGAGTTGTTCCATGATCTGCTTATTAACTGGATTGGTATGACTTTGAATAACGAAAGCATCGCAACCACGAACAGATTCTTCGAAGCGAACAAAAATTTCGCCATTTGCAAAGTCATATGCAGACGTTGGCGTAAGTGGAATACCTAGCTCTGCTGCAACTTCGTCGGCTAACTCGGGAAATCCGCGGCCTGCAAAAAGACGTAATCTCTTTTCAGAAGATAAACGGATCTCGCTCATTTATTAGCCCTTCTTTTCGCTAGCTTCGGCGGCTTGTGCTGATTTCGATCCTGCACGTTTGCGCATGACCCAACCTAATACATTTCTCTGCTTAGCTCGGCCAACTGCAATCGAGCCGGCCGGAACATCTTCAGTAATTACCGAACCAGCGGCCGTGTAAGCCCCATCACCTACGGTAATTGGTGCTACCAGCATTGTGTCGCTACCGATTCGAACGTGGTCACCAATAGTGGTGTGATGCTTTTCGACGCCGTCATAGTTCACAAAGATTGTTGCGGCGCCGATATTTGTGCCCTCACCAATCGTGGCATCGCCCACATATGAAAGATGTGGCACTTTTGAACCGGTACCCAATGTTGCATTTTTCATTTCAACAAATGCACCAACTTTTGTTGCATCACTTAATACTGTT
The DNA here is from genome assembly GCA_903918325.1 of uncultured Actinomycetes bacterium. Lineage (GTDB taxonomy): Bacteria > Actinomycetota > Actinomycetes > Nanopelagicales > Nanopelagicaceae > Planktophila. The sequence goes on along the minus strand of CAIXDY010000189.1, from coordinate 6,730 downwards.
CCAGCCCGTAAATATGTGAATGGGCCAATGGTTGAGCCCTCGCCAATAATGGTGTCAGTAGCAATCGATTCAAGAACTGATGCGCCTTCTTGAACCCGGCAGTTAGTCAGCGTTGTGCGTGGCCCAATAACGGCCCCTGAAGCAATGGAAGTCGTTCCGTAAATTGCGCTGCCTGGGTGAATAGTTACATCATTTGAAATCGATGCCGTTGCATCAATCCATGTCGTTGTGGGATCAATAATGGTTACACCGGCGCGCATCCAATGATCATTAATGCGATCACGCAATAGCGCAGCAGATTCAGCTAATTGAATTCGATCGTTAACCCCAAGAACTTCAGTGAAGTCATCGATCATGATGGCGGCAATTGATGCGCCTTCACTCTTCAAAATTCCAATTACATCAGTTAAATAAAGTTCACTCTGGGAGTTCGAATTAGTTAGTTTGCCGATTGAAGCCGCAAGTTTTTCACCATCAAATGCATAGACGCCTGAGTTAATTTCAAAGATGAACTTCTGGTCTTCGCTGGCATCCTTTTCTTCAACAATTTTTAAAAGCTCATCGGCATCGTCACGAATAATTCGTCCATACCCAGTTGGATCAGGGTGTTCGGCCGTTAAAACTGAAGCGGCAAACTTTCCTTCATTATGCGCGGCAATAAAGGCCGTTAATGAATCTGCGGTGAGCATGGGAGTATCTCCAGCTAAAACCAGCACTGTGCCTTTAGTTTTTAAACCTGCGAGCGCTAACTGAACCGCATGCCCAGTTCCGCCGCGATGTTCTTGGAAAACAGTTGTGGCTTTTGGCGCAATATTCGCAATGTGTTCTTCAACTAATTCTCGACTTGAACCAACAACGATACGAAGTTCGCTGGCTTTAAGTGGTTCAACGGCATTGAGTACATGTCCAAGTAACGAACGTCCTGCAACGTTATGGAGAACTTTGGCTTTAGCCGATTTCATCCGTGTTCCTTCGCCAGCTGCGAGGACGATCACGGTTTGTACGGTCACAAGTGAATCCTATCGGTGGCTCCGCCACCAGGTATCGATCCTGGACCCTGGGCTTCAAAGGCCCATGTGCTAGCCACTACACAATGGCGGAACCCGTATTCTCCCTCATAAATGGGGATGGTTATGACCATATTGCCCAGCTATTACGAGATTACTTTTGCCCCAGCAACGGGGCCATAAGCACGTGCAACGCTTCCCACTACTCCGCTTGCCGTAAGTGCCACTGCTAAATCAAGGCCAGCCTCTTCATCGGCAACAAGAAAAGCAACGGTCGGGCCAGATCCTGAAACTAATGCGCCTAATGCTCCATATTCCTGACCTACATCTAAAACAAGTCGAAGCGCTGGGCGCAATGAACATGCAGCAGGTTGTAAATCATTTACTAATGCCGCGCCAACTGATTGCGCATCGGCAGCTAATAACGCCTGCATAAGTACTTCATTAGTTTGAGGTTCCACAATTTCAAGGCCTGTACGTAAGCGATCACACTCGGCATAAACGGCTGGAGTTGAAAGTCCATGTGTAGAAAGTGCGAGTACCCAGTGATACGTACCTCGAGAAAGTGCCGATGTTAATTGGTCACCATGACCTGTACCGATTGCCGTTCCTCCATTTAGCATGAAGGGGACATCGCTACCCAAACGTGCTGCAACATCTGACATTTCTTCGCGACTCATACCCAGTGAAAATAAATAATCAATTGCAACAATTGTCGCAGCCGCATCTGCACTTCCACCGGCCATGCCACCTGCCACCGGAATAGATTTTTTAATTTCAATATGGGCATCTATTTCAAGATCATATTCTTCTGCCATCAGGGCTGCTGCGCGCGCAGCTAAGTTATTGGCATCTGCTGGTACGCCATGAGTTTGTTCACCCGAAATTGAAACCGCTATCCCACTGTGTGGTTCGGTCAAAGAAACTGTGACATCATCAAAAATTGAAATCGCTTGGAAAACTGAGACTAGGTTATGAAAACCATCATCTTCACGCGGGCCAACTGAGAGTTGCAGGTTTACCTTTGCGGGCACCCGAACGGTCACACTCTTTACTGGCATGAAGTGACCTTAATGTGTTGGCTAGAAAATGTCAGGTGCAACTGCAGCGATGGCACAAAAACCATCAATTTCCAAAGCTTCGCCACGAAGTGTGGCATCGATTCCTGCGCGAGTAAGAATCTCTTCGGCCATTGACGATGAACCATAGAGACCTGAAAGGGCGGAGCGCAGCATTTTTCTGCGTTGGGCAAAAGCGGCATCAATAATTGTGAAAACTTTGCGGCGCAGTTCTTCATCTCCCGGAGTTTTTCTGCGAGTAAATGAAACTAACTTTGAATCAACATTGGGAGCTGGCCAAAAGACCGAGCGCGAAACCGACCCCGCACCTTTAACTTCGGCCCACCACGCGGCTTTCACCGATGGAATTCCATAATCTTTAGTTCCAGGTTTTGCCGCTAATCGGTCGGCGACTTCTGCCTGCACCATGACAACTCCAGTGCGCAAACTTTCAAATTTTTCTAATAGGTGCAGAAGTACTGGGACTGAAACGTTGTAAGGAAGATTTGCAACTAGAACTGTTGGATCACTGGGAAGAGAGCTAAGTGAGAGTGCATCCATATTGATAGTCGTTAGTTTTTCGGGATGCTCAAATAAAGCTTCAACTGTCTTTGGTAATTGTTCTGCTAAACGTGGATCGATCTCTACGGCAATTACTGATTGAGCGGTTTCTAATAAAGCTAAAGTGAGCGAACCTAAGCCCGGACCAATTTCAAGTGCGATATCAGTGGGGCCAACGCCTGCGGTTCGTACAATTTTTGTACAAACATTTGAATCGATAACAAAATTTTGACCTAAAGATTTAGATGGTTTGAGATCAAGGGTTGCAGCAAGTTCACGGATTTGAGCTGCGCCAAGGAGCGTCATGATGCGAAAGAACCAAATAAGCGCTCAGCATTATTTCCCAGTGACGTTGCTAATTCGCCAAGATCGGCATTTCGTTCAAGCGCCATTGCGCGAACAATGTTTGCTATCTGAGCTGGAGTGTTGAGCGCGCCACGATGCGGCATTGGCGCCAGAAAAGGCGAATCAGTCTCAACTAAAAGTTGCTCCATAGGAACTATCTTTACTGCTTCACGTAGCGCTGGTGCGTTTTTAAAAGTTAAAGTGCCGGCGAAAGATAAGACATACCCACGTTCTACGCAGATTTTTGCCATCGCTAGATCCCCTGAAAAACAATGAAAAATAGTTTTTTCTGGGGCACCAACTTCAAGTAACACCGACAAAACATCCTCATGCGAATCTCGATCATGGATGACTAACGCTTTGTTTGTTTTCTTGGCTAATTCAATATGCCACTTAAATGACTCTTGCTGACGGGCACGTAATTCTGGTGGAGTGCGAAAATAATCTAAGCCAGTTTCACCAATTGCTCGAACTCGTGGATGTTGGGCAAGTTTTTCAATAATTGCCCAATCAGCCGCTAAATCTTTAACTACAGGTGCTTCATTGGGATGCAAAGCAACGGCAGCTAAGACTGAGGTATTCCATTTTTCTGCCGCAGCTACACACCATTGTGATTGCTCGGCTGAATATCCGACTTGAACAATTCGATCGACATTAACTGATTTAGCTTCAGCAATTACTTGGGCTACTTCGGGCGAATCTGGCGCAGTATCGGTAATGATTTCCATGTGCGCATGCGCATCAACAGTTGCAGTTGGTAACGGTTCGGGCAATGGTGCGCGCGGACGTTCGATATCGCGGTTGTGGCGATCAGCCATACGCTTTAAGCGTTCGTCTCTAAACGTGGAAAAAGAACGGGCGTCTTTGTAACTATTGCTCCTGGTGGCAACTGTCCCCATGTAGCTACATCTGAAATCTTTTGGGAATCAAGATTTCCAAGCACCGCTTGTGCACCTAAACTCGCCCACAAAATTTCACATGTTTGAGGCATCACTGCATTAAGCAGGACAGCCAGTGCGCGCAGAGATTCAGCCGTGTTATATAAAACATCTTCTAGCGTCTTTTGATTTGCTGGATCTTTCGCCAAAATCCACGGCTCTTTTTCAGTGACGTAGCCATTTACTTTTTTGCAGAAATCCATAATCGCAACAATTCCACCCTGAAAATCTAACTGGCAGATAGCTGCATCGGCTTTTTCTGCCGCATCTTTAAGCGCACTTTCTAAGCCGGTATCCCCGCTCTTTGCGGGCAAAACTCCACCGCAATATTTTTCAATCATCGCCGCCGAACGTGAAGCCAAGTTACCAAAATCATTTGCAAGTTCAGATGTATAGCGTGCGCTCATATCTTCCCAAGAGAAAGAACCGTCGGTTCCAAAAGGAATTGCGCGCAAGAAGTAATAACGGAAAGCATCCACACCAAAGTGATCGGTGATGTCTTTAGGTGCAATTCCAGTCAACTTGCTCTTACTCATCTTTTCGCCACCAACGAGCAACCAACCATGCGCAAAAACTTTCTTAGGAACTTGCAATCCGGCAGCCATCAACATCGCTGGCCAAATAACTGCATGGAATCTTAAAATATCTTTACCGACTAAATGCACATCAGCTGGCCATGTTTGGGCAAACTTCTTTCCACCTTCAGAATCTGGTGCATCAGTTAATCCAACTGCCGTAGCATAATTAAGAAGAGCATCGAACCACACATAGACAACTTGATCGGTATCCCAAGGGACTGGAATTCCCCAATCAAAAGTTGAGCGGGAAATTGAAAGATCTGAAACGCCACCCTCTAAAAATGAAACAACTTCATTCCGAGCACTTTCAGGTTGGCATGCATCTGGGTTCTTGCGGTAATGCTCTAATAAAGGTTCGACAAAAGCAGAAAGTTTAAAGAACCAGTTATTTTCATTTACTAATTCAATTGGTTTGCTGTGAATTGGGCAGCATTTCTTTCCATCAATTTCAATTAAATCACCGGGGAGTTTGAACTCTTCGCACCCTACGCAATATGGACCTTCATACTTACCGGCGTAAATATGGCCGGAATCTTTAAGTGATTGCAAAAATTTTTGTACGCGTTCGGTATGGCGCTTTTCAGTTGTGCGAATGAAATCATCATTGGCGATATTGAGAGCTTGCCAATTTGGCTTCCAAGCATCGTGCACCAATCGATCTACCCACGCTTGAGGAGCAGTGTTATTTTGCTCAGCCGTACGCATAACTTTTTGACCGTGTTCATCAGTGCCCGTTAAGAACCAGACCGACTCGCCTCTTTGACGATGCCAACGCGTTAATACATCGCCAGCCACCGTTGTATAGGCATGGCCAATATGCGGTGCATCGTTGACGTAATAAATCGGCGTCGTTAGATAGAAGGACTTAGTCACTTGCTCATCTTATTCGCATCAACCACTGCGGCATAAACCAATCGCTTTGCAATTGAAAATTCAGCGGCAACCGAGGCGATTGCCCCCTTGCGATCCATTCCTGCGGCTTCAAACTCTCGGACTCGAGCCACCATTTCATCTGCCGTCATCGCAGCTGAATCAATTACTGCCCCTTCAATTACTAAAGTTATTTCCCCAAGAACTTCATGACTATCGGCCCACTGTGAAAGTTCTGCCAAAGTTCCGCGAATAGTTTCTTCATAATGCTTAGTCATTTCGCGACAAATTGCGCCTCGTCGAGTGGGGCCAAAAATGCTCAATGCATCAGAGAGTGAATCAGCCAAGCGATGCGGTGCTTCGAAAAAAACCATAGTTCGTTCTTCATGTCGAAGTTTTTCAAAAGTTGCTAAACGTGCACCAGCCGCGCGTGATGGAAAGCCTTCAAAAGTAAATCGATCGGTTGGTAAACCTGATAAGGCAACTGCCATAGTTACCGCGCTGGGTCCTGGAATTACTGATACGTGCAGGTTGCGGGCGATTGCTTCGCGCATTAAACGAAAACCTGGATCGCTAATTGTCGGCATACCGGCATCTGATACAACAAGTACGCGGGCACCTGATTCAATTTCACTCAACAGTTCTTGAGTTCGCGCATCTTCATTTCCCTCAAAAAAAGAAAGTACTCGCCCAGTAAATCTCACTCCAATATCTGAACACAAACGGTGAAACCTTCTGGAATCCTCGGCAGCAATAATGGTGGCATCCTCAATTGCAGATTTAAGGCGCGCGCTGGCATCGGCTGGGTTGCCCAAGGGTGTAGCTGCCAATATCAGTCCCATAGGTCAATCATCTCAGTAATTTTTCGCAGATTTGCCCATACGATTCACACATGATTGCAGCTATCGCACCCATTCTGATTGCGATTGCTTGCCTTGCACTTCGGCTCATCAACTTGGCGACACCGAAAGGCTTTGTCTTTGATGAAGTTTATTACGTCGATGGTGCCCGTGATTTTCTAAAATATGGCGTTGAAGTTACTGGCAATAAACCTGAATTTATCGTTCATCCCCCTGTCGGAAAGTGGTTAATTGCATCAGGAATTAAATTATTTGGCGATAACGAATTTGGTTGGCGCTTCGCCACTGCAATTTGTGGAACGCTGCTAATTCTGCTCTTTGCCCGCTTAGTGCATGTTCTCTTTTATTCCCCGCTTCTAACCGCTATTGCCGCTTTCTTAATGGCGTGTGATGGTTTGGCTTTAGTGCATTCAAGAACAGCGCTCCTTGATTTATTTTTAACTTTCTTTGTTTTACTTGCCGTGTATCTATGGCATCAACAACACCATTGGTTAGCAGCAATTTCAATAGGGT
>CAIXDY010000188.1 GCA_903918325.1 uncultured Actinomycetes bacterium | reverse complement strand
GTCTCTGCTGCGATTATTTCGGGTGGCGTTTTCTTATTAGCTAACGCAATTGCTGCCGCGTATCTCTATTTGGATGCAATGGAATCTCGTGGCGAAAGAACTGCATGGGCAAAACGATTGCCATCACTTGAAGACTTAGATCAACTTTCTTATCGCTTAGTTGCATTTGTATTTCCACTTTGGACTTTTGCAGTTATTGCAGGGGCTATTTGGGCTGAAAGCGCCTGGGGACGTTATTGGGGCTGGGATCCAAAAGAGACCTGGGCATTTATTACTTGGGTGGCCTATGCCGCGTATTTGCATGCACGCGTGACTGTTGGCTGGCGAGGACGCAAAGCCGCGTGGCTGTGTTTATTCGCAGGTTCTACATTTCTATTTAACTATGTGTACGTAAATATCTGGGGCACAGGAAAGCACACCTACTCAGGGCTTTAATAATGTGCCAGACTTTATAGCCTCAACTACTAAGAGGTTTCTTATGGGTGCTAACCGAAAGTTCATAACAGTTGCGATTGCTTGTCTATTTTCATTAAGTACAAATAATTTTCAGGCAACAGCAGATCCGGCCGATGCATTTCCTAGCGGTCCGTATGATGTGAGTTTAATTTCTGCATCCATCCTTTATCCATCTTTATTTGGCGTTAATAAGGGTTTGCCCGTAGCCGATGTTTCTGGTGTGCTTTTGCCAAATGGCACAATTCGAGCTTTCGTTTTTGCGCAGAATAAAGGTATCGAGATCGCTGATTCCACTGATGGAAAAATATTTACCAGAGCAGGAAACGCTTTTGGCGGTGACCGCGGTCAAGGAATGCCACGTGTTGTAAAACTCCCTGATGGACGATTCCGAATGTATAACTCCACAAGTGAAGGAGTTAGCTGTTCAATATCAAGTGATGGATTAAATTTTACATCTGAAAAAACCACATGCATATCAAAATCTAGTTTTGCAGCGGCAAAGAGTGGATTAACAGGACCAGGAATAGTAAAACTTTCTGATGGAAGATATAGAGCATTTTTCTCTGACATGGTTATAGCTGGAACTGGACCAGATCCACATCAAGTCTTTTCTGCGACGTCACCAGATGGTTTAACTTGGACCGCTGATTCAGGTGTCCGAATTGGAACCGGCGCTGCGAATGTAACAAGAAGTGCTGAGCACCCAGCTGCAGCTATGCATGCGGATGGCTCAATCACCTTGTTTTTCTATGACAATGCATCGCGAGGCGGAAAAGATGCAATGGGAATGCCAATTCTAGAAAATGGCGCACAAGGTCTTTGGTATGCAACTAGTACAGATGGTGGACTAACTTTTGCAAATGAACACCAGATGGAATTTCCATCATCACTCGGACATGGGTTTGGTAATGATCCAGATGTTTTCTTAGACAAAGAAGGAAATATGATTTTATGGGCAGGCGGGTTTGATACAGCTGTCGGTGGATACATTGGAGCTCTTAAATTAAATAAGCAGGTAGTTGCTGCTACTCCAACGCCTATTGCTGTAAAACCTCTTCCTTCGCCTACTCCAACACCAATGCCAGTTCAACAAACACCGATAGCGGTTCAACCAACCCCAACACCCACACCGGTAGTGATTGCCACTGCAGCTAAGAAAATAACTATCACATGCGTAAAGGGCAAGTTAGTAAAGAAAGTAACCGCGATTAAACCCACTTGTCCTGCGGGTTATAAGAAGAAGTAAGTTAAATCTTCCTCAAGAAATCAGGATCATCATCTGGAGGCAAGATGCGACGCTTTGGTCCACCACCTAAACCTTTGCGCTTTGGGCGTCCAGCAATCCAATAAGCGATTGGTCCAAGTGTTCCAATTAAAATAATAATTAATATCCACGCCCACTTTGGCAAGTTTCTGACTTGGCTTTCATCTGTTCGCGCACAATCAATTAATGTGTAAATGGTGAAACCAGTTAACAAGAGAATGGGCAGGATGCGTGACATGGCTTTAGTGTATCGCTAGAGCTATTGCAAAGAGAACCCCAAAAAACATTTGTAGTTTTCCAGTCTTACCTAATAGAGGAATAAGGGATGCCCCAGAT
>CAIXDY010000187.1 GCA_903918325.1 uncultured Actinomycetes bacterium | reverse complement strand
CGAAAGCTCGCTTTCTCGTTGGACTAGGCAAGATTACCAGCGGGGTTGAATTAGGCGAAATCGAGCGCTTAGAGCTCGGTTAATTCACGGGCTTTGGCGCAGTCTTTAGCCATCTGCTCCAGTAATGGGTCGAGACCATCAAATTTCAATGTATCGCGAAGTCTCCAACCAAATTCAATAGTTGCTTTTTGTGTATACAGATCAAGACCAACTTGATCTAAGGCATATGCCTCAACTTGGCGACCACGAATGCCATCAAAAGTTGGATTAGTTCCAATTGAAATCGCTGCAGGCCATCTATTAATACCGACGGTGAGCCAACCGGCATACACACCATCGGCTGGAATTGTTTGATGTTCAAGATCGCCAAGATTTGCCGTTGGATAACCTATTTCACGGCCACGTTTTTCACCATGAACAACAATTCCATCGAGGCGATGTGGGCGCGTTAATAAGCTGCGGGCTTGTTCAACATCTCCGGCAACAATTAATTTTCTAATTCGAGTTGATGAAACAACATCACCTTCGGCCGGCTCCAAATCAAGAACGATGGTCTTGAATTCAGTGTGGGCTTTTAGAGAGTCAACATTTCCAGCGGCTTTAAAACCGTATGTAAAATTCTGACCAACCACTACTGTGGTTGCTTCCAACTGTTCAACTAGAACTCGTTTTACGAAATCCTCCGGCGACATAGCCGCAAATTCCGGGGTAAATTTCATAACGGCTACTTGATCAGCGTTATGAATCTTTAGTAATTCAATTCGATCACTTAAAATTGTCAACAAAGTTGGCGCACGATCTGGGGCGAAAACACTTGTAGGGTGTGGATCAAAAGTAAGCGCAATAATCTTTTCTTCACCTGCTAATTTCTTGGCACGGTTGAGTACTTCCTGATGGCCTTTATGGACTCCATCAAAGACTCCGATTACTACGACGCTCATAAATGTATTGTCTCAGAACTACTTCGCAGCAGCGAACACTGCAGTTGGCTTAGCAAAACCATCTTTATTGGCAAGCAGTGCTATCAATTCATTGCCAGATATTGCAGCGTAGATACCATCGTGAGGATTGGCTGAAAGGGGGCGACCAAAGGAGAGTTCATTTGTTTCATCAAGTGCCAGTTCGCGAACTTTAAAAATCGTCTTCGAAACATCAACAAGTGGCAAAGTCGAAAATTCGCCTGCTTTTAATCCTGTTAAGGAAATCGCCCGGTCTAGGGCAAAGCCGGCAACTCGTGTTCGGCGCAATGAATTTAAATGTCCACCTACTCCTAGGGCTGCCCCACAATCACGTGCAATTGCCCGAATAAAAGTTCCTGACGAACAAGTGACGTCGATATCAATTTCAATTTCATCTGCGATCCTTCTAATAGCCAGAATATCTAACTGTGAAATAACCACTTGGCGTGCAGCAAGTTCTACGGTTTCTCCGGCACGTACGCGGTCATAAGCACGTTCGCCATCTACTTTCACCGCAGATACTGAACTAGGCCGTTGCATAATTGTGCCGCGCATCGCCGCTAATTCACTTTCAATCTGGGTATCAGTTACACCAGAGACATCACTTCTAGATAAAACCTGACCTTCAACATCATCGGTAACAGTGGCTGCACCTAACACGACGGTTGCGGTGTAGCTTTTATCGCCATCGGTGATGTACTGCAGCAAACGCGTTCCATTATTAAAACCTAAAACTAATACGCCAGTCGCCATTGGATCTAATGTGCCAGCATGGCCAACTTTTCTAGTTCCTAGAGCACGCCGCGCAATTGCCACAACATCGTGGCTAGTCATACCTGGTTCTTTATCTACAACCAGAAATCCGTGTTCGATGATTAATCCTCTTCAATTATCCGAGGCGCCTTGTAAGGATCTTCTCCCCCGGCATATGTTGCATTTTTACGCAGAGCGGCAACTTCGGCATCTAGTTCATGAACTTTTGAAAGAAGTGAATCCAGCGCTTTAGCACTCTCTGGTAAACCATCTTCAAAAAATTCAATGCTCGGCGTGATACGCAACCCAAGTTCACGGCCTAACGCTGAACGGATTGCACCTTTGGCACTTTCCAATGCTGCAGTTGTTGATGAACGTTGTTCAAGATCGCCGAGGACCGTATAGAACACGGATGCTTGTTGAAGATCACCCGTTACGCGCGCATCAGTAACAGTGACAAAGCCCAGACGCGGATCTTTAATCTTTGTCTCAAGTAGCTGGGCCACTATTACTTTTATGCGATCTGCAACCTTTTGGCTGCGGTGTGATTGAGCCATTGCTATACCCGCTTTTTCTCGCGCATCTCAAATACCTGAATGGTGTCGCCAATTTGAAGATCCTTCATATTGCCAAGACCAATACCGCACTCGAAGCCTTCTTTGACTTCATTTGCATCATCTTTAAATCGCTTGAGCGAATCAATGGTGAGGTTGTCAACGATGATTGCTTCACCACGCATGATGCGGGCTTTAGCATTTCGGCGGATGACGCCATCCTTAACGATGGAACCTGCGATATTTCCAGCCTTAGAAGATTTGAAGATTTCGCGAACTTCGGCATTACCGACAATTGCTTCTTCATAAATTGGCTTGAGAAGACCCTTCAATGAAAGCTCAATCTCATCGATAGCTTGGTAAATAACTGAGTAGAAACGAACTTCAACGCCTTCTTGATCAGCAAACACTGCAGTTTGTGGTTCTGGCTTAACGTTAAAGCCAATTACAACTGCCGTTGAAGCCGAAGCCAACGTGATATCGCTCTTAGTAATTGCACCAACACCTCGGTGAATAACGCGAAGATCAACTTCGGCGCCAACATCAAGTTGCATCAAAGCTTCTTCTAGCGCTTCTACTGAACCACTCACGTCACCCTTAAGAATCAAATTAAGAGTTGAGATCTTGGACT
>CAIXDY010000186.1 GCA_903918325.1 uncultured Actinomycetes bacterium | reverse complement strand
GACAATCTCATTTATTTCCGTCAAGAAGTTTCAGGTTTATTAATGGGCGGCTATGAACGCACATCCAAAGCGTGGTCGGCTGATTACAACACTATCGATGATATTCCAGCTAACTTTAACAACTCATTATTGGCCGAAGATTGGGATCGCTTTACCGATATTGCTGAAGCTTCACAAAAGCGCGTACCTAAAATGTCCGAAGTTGGAATTAAAAGTTTTATTAATGGCCCCGAAGGTTTCACACCCGACAATGAATTTTGTTTAGGCGAAACCTCGGTCGGTGGTTTCTTTGTCGCTGCAGGTTTCTGTGCACATGGAATCGCGGGTGCCGGTGGAATTGGAAAAGTTGTAGCTGAATGGGTTGTGGCCGGTGAGCCCACTATGGATTTGTGGCACATGGATATTAAACGCTTTGGTGCATCGTATGAATCCCCTGACTTTACTTTGCAACGCATTACTGAAAATTATGAAGAGTATTACGACATTCATTACCCAGGTGAAGAACGTAAATCAGCACGACCAAAATTTATGTCACCCGTCTATGAATGGCATAAAGAAAATGGCGCAGTGTTTGGCGAAAAAGCATCATGGGAGCGCGTTAATTTTTACGGCACAAATATCGGTAACGATGCACTGCGCCCTAAAGATTGGCTTGGAAATTATTGGTCTAATGCCGTGCAGGTTGAGCACCATGCAACGCGTAATAACGCTGGTTTATTTGATGAATCGAGCTTTGCTAAAGCCCGTATACGTGGTGCCAGGGCTGCCGAATTCCTCAATTATGTGTGCGCCAATAACGTTGTTAAAGGTGTGGGTAAAACAACATACACACAAGCCCTTAACTCCCGCGCTGGAATTGAATCGGATTACACCGTTACACAGACCGATACAAATGAATTCTTTATTGTTACTGGCACTGCTTTTGCGGTCCATGATTTTGGTTGGTTAGAAAAAATGCGCCGCGAGCATTCTTTCGATGATGTAGAAATTACTAATATCACTCGCGATCTTGCCTGCTTTGCAATCATGGGACCAAAATCGCGCACGATTCTGCAATCACTTACCGACACTGATCTTTCCCATGCAGCTTTTCCATTTATGACTTCGCAGAAATTAACAATCGCTGGTATCACGGTTCGTGCCACTCGTTTAACCTATGTTGGTGAACTCGGTTGGGAAATCTATGTTCCAATCGATGAGGCATTAAACGTTTGGCTAAAAATTATGGGAGCCGGTAAAGTGCATGGAATTAAAGCCTGCGGTTATCGTGCCATTGAATCGTTGCGACTTGAAAAAGGTTATCGTGCATGGGCTGGTGAAATTAACTCCGAAACTAATCCTTATGAAGCTGGCTTAGGTTTTGCTGTTTCATTAAAGAAAGAAAACTTCCACGGTAAAAGCGCTGCAATCGCGGCCCAAGTGCAAGTCAAACGTAAGTTAGTTGCCCTCACTTTTGATGACATCACGTGCGTGCCCTTTGGTTCAGAACCTATTCGCATCGGCGATCAAATCGTTGGCCGCATTAAATCGGGCGGGCAGGGCTACACAATTAAAAAAGCTATTGCTTATGCATATGTGCCTATCGAGCACACTGCCGTTGGAACTGCGGTGGAGGTTGAATTCTTTGGCCGATGGCACAACGCAGTTATTTGCGCCGAGCCTTTGTTTGATCCAAACAACGAACGAGTGCGTGCATAAATCTCACAATTTAAGATAAGCAAAAATACTTTTGTACACAGCCGCACACACAAGTAATCGCCTCTGACCTGCGCTTTTCCTGGAGAGGGGGTCACCCCCACCTACTTACCCACAGTTCATCCACGGCTTTGTACACAGGAAAACACGCTTATCCACCCACTTACCCACAGCTTTATCCCCATCACCCTGAAGCGTTTCTCGCGTGCGATAGGTGCTGGCACCTAAGTTACGCCTACATCAACCGCACTTGTCAGTAGCTAATGGGAGGTTATACGCGTGAGCATCGCTGAACTTCCAAACAATCGCCCCGCGCGCGATAACAACGTTAGTTCAATTGGTGCAGATTTTGAACGCACTCCTCCACAAGATTTAATTGCAGAACAATCAGTTCTCGGTGGAATGTTGTTATCTAAAGATGCAATTGCCGATGTCATCGAAATTATTCGCGATCGCGATTTTTATCGCCCTGCACATGAATTAATTTACGACGCAGTTATTGATTTGTATGGCCGCGGTGAACCAGTTGATGCCGTTACGGTTTCATCTGAATTAACTAAGCGCGGAGACATTGCACGCGCCGGTGGTGCACCGTATTTGCACACGTTAATTTCATCGGTACCAACTGCAGCTAACGCCGGTTACTACGCAAAGATTGTGCGCGAACACGCCATCATGCGCCGCTTAGTTGAAGCCGGTACAAAGATTGTGCAACTGGGTTATACATCCGAAGGTGAAGTCGATGACATGGTCGACCAAGCCCAGGCCGAGGTCTATGCAGTAACTGAACGTCGTGCATCTGAAGATTACGTACAACTCTCTACATTATTACCACAAGCACTTGATGAGATCGAAGCGATTTCAAAGGGCGTTGGTGTTGAAGGCGTAATGAGCGGATTCAAAGATTTAGATGCACTTACACATGGTTTCCATCCGGGCAACATGATTATTTTAGCTGCACGTCCGGCAATGGGTAAATCAACATTAGGTTTAGATATCGCGCGCCATGCATCGATTCACGAAGGTCAAACTTCAGTTATCTTCTCGCTGGAAATGTCGAAATCTGAAATCACCATGCGTATGTTGTCGGCTGAAGCCCGCGTTGGTTTAAATAATATTCGCGCAGGCACATTATCTGATGATGAATGGTCGCGTCTGGCACGCCGCATGGGTGAAATCTCTGAAGCACCTTTGTTTATTGATGATTCACCTAATCTTTCTATGATGGAAATTCGCGCTAAGGCACGCCGTTTAAAGCAGCGCCACAACCTCAAACTCATTGTTATCGACTACTTACAGTTGATGTCATCAGGTAAGCGCGTAGAAAACCGCCAGCAAGAAGTATCTGAGTTTTCACGTCACTTAAAGTTAATGGCTAAAGAGCTCAATATCCCCGTTATTGCGATTTCACAGCTCAACCGTTCACCTGAACAGCGCAGTGATAAAAAACCAATGTTGTCAGACTTACGTGAATCAGGTTCTATCGAACAAGATGCTGACGTAGTTATCTTGCTGCACCGCGATGACATGTACGATCAACAAAACCGAACTGGTGAAGCTGATTTAATTGTTGCTAAGCACCGTAACGGACCAACTAAAACAATTACTGTTTCTGCTCAACTGCACTATGCACGCTTCTTCGATATGCCACAAAATCCTGGCGGCGGAACTGACTGGACTCAACAGCGCGACTCTGCTGCACCCGAAGATTCTTCTTTCGGTTCTTAATTAATGCGCAGCTGAACGGGCTTTATCAGCAAAGATAATTCCAATTATCACAATAATTCCACCAACCAGTTGAATCAGATTCCATTCTTCAGCTAACCAAATCCAAGCAAATACTCCAGCTAACACGGGTTCAGCCATTCCCATCACACTGCTGGTGGATGCCGATAAAAGTTTCAAACCTTTAACAACTAATGTGTACGGCACAATCGTTCCCATAACAATTATCCAGGCGATCAACACCCAACCTGGTGCATTGTGCGCGGCAAAACGTCCTTGCAAATTTAATGATTGCGTAAAGATGTGTGTGGGATATGACCACAACGGCATTGCAATGGCTAAACCAAGTGAGGCAAAACCAAATCCATACACCATTAACGATTCCACATCGCGTTTGCTACTGAGTTTTTCACCAATAAGGAAAAAGGCCGCTAAAACAATTCCATCTAAAAGTGCAGCAATAACGCCGATGGGATCTAACGTACGGCCTTTCCAGACTTGCGCAATCAAGATCAGTCCACCGAAAGCTAAGAAAATCGCTAACCACATAAGGGCTGGCACAATCTTTTTCTTCACAAAGCGCAGCCACAAGACAATCCAGATAGGCGCGGTGAACTCCAGGATCAAGGCGATGCTCACATGCAGCCGCGCAATACCTACGAAATACAGAGCTTGCACGGCTAAAAAGCCCAAAATTCCATACGTAAAGAGGATGGGGATTTCGGCCTTAGTGGTTCTGAGTTTTTCGCGATGGGCAAGCAACATATATGTACCCAGAATTAAAAATGCTCCGCCGCAGCGCACTTGCGTTAAACGCATGGATGAAAGCCCAGAAGTTAAAACTAACTTGGCAACCACACCATTAAATGAAAAAAAGATTGCGCCGCACAGCGTGAGGATTTCGCCTTTATAGCGCGTATACATCTGGCAAGGATAGCGGTTTAAAAGGCGCTTTCAGGTAGTTCCATGATGGAGCCATCAGTTGCTTCTACGATCTTTCGATCGGCAGTGATATGTGGCAAGTAGTTCTTAATAAAGAACTGCGCTGCAGCAATTTTGCCAGAATAGAAATCTTTATCTTTACCACTAGCTGTTGGCAGTTTTTCAACTGCGATATCGGCTTGGCGCAGTAGTAGCCATGAAGTAATGATGTCACCAACAGCCATTAAGCAACGTGAAGTATTTAAACCAACTTGATAGATCTTGGCTGCATCAGTTTGTGATTCCATCGCATGGCCAACTAAAACGCCAACGATGCCGTTTAAGTCATCGAGTGCTTTAAGCAAAGCTGTTTTTTCTGCTGCGTGTGATCCACCAGCATCGGCAAAAGCCTTAATCTCTTTACCGAGCAAACCAAGTGCGCGTCCGCCATCTTTAACAATTTTGCGGAAGAAGAAATCCAGACCTTGGATCGCAGTTGTTCCTTCATACAAGGTGTCAATCTTGGCATCACGGACATATTGCTCAAGTGGCCAGTCACGTGTAAAGCCAGCACCACCAAATGTTTGTAGTGATTCAGTGCCAAGCAAAGTCCAAGACTTCTCTGAGCCATAACCTTTAACGACCGGCAGTAATAAATCATTGAGTGCAATCATGTCGGCGGAACGATCTTTATCGCCAGCTTTTTCAGATAACTCAATCTCATCTTGGATTGATGCTGTGTAAAGAACAAGTGCGCGCATGCCTTCTGAATAGGACTTTTGGACCATTAATGAACGGCGCACATCTGGGTGCTTAATGATGGTCACACGAGGTGAGGCCTTGTCATTCATTACTTTCATGTCACCACCCTGCACGCGCTCTTTGGCATAAGACAACGCTTGTTGGTAACCCGCAGAAAGTGTTGCAATAGCTTTAGTTCCCACCATCATTCGTGCAAATTCAATAACTTTAAACATCTGTGCAATTCCTTCATGCACTTCACCTAAGAGATAGCCAACTGCGGGCTCATGCTCGCCTAATTGAACTTCACATGTGGCAGAGATGTTGAGGCCCATTTTGTCTTCTAGGGATGTAACAAAGACTCCGTTGCGCTTTCCAAGCTCGCCAGTTTCAAAATCAAACATAAATTTAGGAATCAAGAACAATGAAAGACCTTTGGTTCCTGGGCCTCCACCTTCACGGCGAGCAAGAACAAAGTGCATAACATTGTCATAGAAATCTGCATCCCCAGATGTGATGTATCGCTTTGATCCAGTGATGTGCCAAGTTCCATCGGGTTGTGCAACAGCTTTAGTGCGACCGGCACCAACATCTGAACCTGCATCAGGTTCTGTTAGTTGCATCGTTGCGCCCCAGTGCTTTTCAACCATGTGCTTTGCAATCTTCTTTTGTTCTGGAGTTCCAAGTGAATAGGCAACTTGAGCAAATGAATAACCTGAGGCATAGAGGTGCACTCCAGGATTTGAACCTAAAACCATTTCAGCAATCGCCCAGCGAACTGAAGGAGGAATCTTCATTCCACCCAGTTCAACAGGTGCATCTAGGCGCCACCATTCGCCGTCTACATAGGCTTTGTAAGATTTAATAAAAGATGCGGGCAGATTTACATTTCCAGTTTCTTTATTAAGAACCGCGCCAACACGATCGCCTTCAACAAAAGATTCGGCAAGATCGTTTTCACACAACCGCTTCATCTCTTCCAACATGCCCATTGCGGTGTCGCGATCAAGATCTGCGTACAGCGATGTACCCATAATTTTTTCGCGACCCAGTAGGTCAAAGAGGCAGAATTCAATATCGCGCAGGTTGGCGGTGTAATGGCTCATGGGCAAATAATGCTACCCGCCAGTAACTTATGCAACCCTGGTGAGCGTATTTCGCTCACCGATTGCCCCCGCAAAGCAAGATAAGGTTCCCAGCGTGCTACTTAGTGATCGCGACATTCTCGCCGAAATCAAAGCAGGCCGCGTTGGCTGCGAACCCTTCCACGAAGGGATGATTCAACCCTCATCCGTTGATGTCCGCCTCGATAAGTTTTTCCGCGTCTTTGAAAATCACAAGTACAGCGTTATTGATCCTTCAACTGAGCAACCTGAACTCACTCGCGAAGTTATTGCCGAAGGCGATGAACCATTTATTTTACACCCAGGTGAATTTGTTTTAGCTAGTACCTATGAAGTTATTACTTTGCCCGATGACATTGCCGGACGCCTTGAAGGCAAATCCTCTTTAGGCCGCTTGGGTTTGCTCACTCACTCCACTGCCGGCTTTATCGATCCAGGTTTTAGCGGTCACATAACGTTGGAGCTTTCCAATGTTGCTAACTTGCCGGTCAAACTCTTTCCTGGAATGAAGATCGGCCAGTTGTGCTTAATCAAACTTTCTTCACCTGCCGAGCATCCTTATGGCAGCGAAAAGTACGGTTCCCGCTACCAAGGTCAGCGTGGTCCAACACCTTCACGCTCATTCTTAAACTTCCATAAATCAAAAATTCAGTAAATCCGCGGAATGAAACCGCCAATAAAGGGGTTTAATTAGGTATGACCACAACACTGATTGTTCTTGGAGTTATCGCTCTCGCCATTTTATTTTTCGTTGCTCAATACAACCGTCTCATCCGCTTAAACATTTCAGTTAATGAAGCATGGGCACAGATTGAAGTGCAGTTAAAACGTCGCGCAGATTTGATTCCTAACTTGGTGGAAACCGTAAAGGGTTATGCCAAGCATGAGCAATCAACTTTTGATGCCGTTGTTGCTGCGCGTGCAAAAGCGACAAGTGCTACAACAGTTGCCGATACTGCCGCTGCCGATGGAATGGTTACTCAAGCTCTGCGTGGTTTGTTAGCCGTTGCCGAGGCTTATCCAGATTTGAAAGCATCAACTAACTTCTTGTCATTACAGGAAGAACTATCAACGACTGAAAACAAAGTTGCGTTTTCTCGCCAGTTTTATAACGACAATGTGCGCTCGCTCAACACGGCCGTTAAAACTGTGCCAACTAACTTCTTTGCCGGTTTTGCTAAAGTAACTGAGCGTGAGTTTTATGAAGTTGAAGATCCACAAGATCGTAAAGCTCCGAACGTTAAGTTTTAATGAACTTTAGAACCCAACAAGCGGCTAACCGCCGCAAGACAATTGGTTTGCTCATGGGAATGGGCGTACTGGTGTGGCTTGTGGCTTTTGCTGCACTGACTTATTTTGGGCAGACAACTAATGCAATTGTTCCGATTGCAGTTGGAATTGCTTTAGTTTCAGTGTGGGGTTCATATTACGGCGCCGATAAATTAGTGTTAACAATGACCGGTGCAAAATTAATTCAAGAATCTGATAATCCAAAGTTGTTTGGTTTGATCCAAGAAG
>CAIXDY010000185.1 GCA_903918325.1 uncultured Actinomycetes bacterium | reverse complement strand
TGGTTAATTTCTTTGGCACACGGCCAAAAAGAAGTTGATATTTTGGTCGAGGACTTCGAATCCTTGGCTAAAGCTCTTCGCGCTTAAGTAACAACGAAAGCGAAATTTCTACGCCAGCAATCATTTGTCTTATAGGCATAGTTGGTAAACCTGGAAATTCGCGGCGTTGTTCATCCATTAATGGCACATGCATAAAGCCACTTGGTATGCCGCGGTTCTTTAAGTAGTCCTGTAACGAATAAAAGATGTGATTGCAGACAAAAGTTCCGGCACTGAGTGAAATCGCTGCAGGTACTCCTGCGGCTTTCATGGGGATACTCCGATAACTTGGGCAGTAATCCCAAGCCATTTGAGGTTGTCATTCTCTTGGGTTTCCCGGCTTACATCGGCGTTCTATCAATCTGGCGGACTTGGTTTAAGCACTAAAAGAAGAAAAGCCCCCGGTGTGAAAGGCACCGAGAGCTTAACTTGTGCGCGCGAAGGGATTCGAACCCCTAACCTTCTGATCCGTAGTCAGATGCTCTATCCGTTGAGCTACGCGCGCATATTTAATTTTGTACAGCCTGCGTATCTTACCTGCTTTTTATTGACCGCCCAAATGCCAAATATCAGCGTAAATAAAGCACAAAGGGCGCCGGAGTTAACCGACGCCCTTTGTGATTACTACTTAATTAGCCAAGTTTTTTCACACGTCCATCAAGGACTGGGACTTGAGTAACTTTACCTGCAGCCTTATCGGCCTTTAGTGCATCTACAAATACATCAAGTAGTGCGCCATAAACCTTAGCTTTAGCAGGTGAGAACACATCTACGTATCCGTCGCCACCATAAATGATGTAATCCAGAGTTGTAAGTGTGTACTCAGTTGCATCCTTAGCAATTGGTGTTCCATCGTTCTTAGTTACAGAAACGATTCGACTTCCAAGTGGTTTTGAAGAATCAAATGAGAACTTCAAACCAGATACTTGAGGGAAACGTCCATCTGCTGGGTAGTTTCCGCCAACACCGTTTTCAAGTGCTTTCCAAAGGTTAGCTCCAGTTACAACAGTTGTTGCAACTTGGTTACCGAATGGATAAACAGTTAGTGCATCTCCCAGAGTTACATCAAGTGCACCAGTTCCGGTACGAACAAGAGTTGTATCTGCTGGAATGTACGTCTTCGCAGGGAATGTATCGCGGATACCTCCACCGTTTGAAAGTGCGAAGTCCGTCTTGTACTTAGCACGTAGAAGATCTGCAATGTAATCACCCATTGGGTTTTCACCTGAACGTTCTACTGCAGGTGATCCACCACGTGGGAATACGCCAGATACAGAACCAATTTTCACATCAAGCTTTCCAGATAGTTGATCTTTGTACTTCTTTACCAAAGCCGCGCCTGTTGCATCTGGCGTTGTTACGGTGCTTACTACACCGGTATTGATTGTAGGGGTAGCAGCTTTCAACACATGCTGCAGTGATGAACCAACAACTTTGCCGTTTTGCACACAAATTTGTGAACGTGTGTATTCAACTCCTGCGTTACGAACTTCGCCCAAAAGAATTGGTGCCTGTCCGCGAGTTGATGGGATCAAAGATGCAAATGTCTGGTGACTGTGCCCACCAAATATTGCTGCAGCTCCTTTTATGTGTTGAGCAAGATCGATGTATAGGCCTTTGGCCACACCGTCGGCATTCTCTGTCCAACCTTGGTGCATGACTACTATAACAATTTCTGCTCCAGCTGCCTTCGCGTCGACAATTGCTTTATTGACTCCGACAATGCTTGGATCAATATCAATTGATTGTTTTTTGCCAGAAGCATCTAAGTAATCTAAGTTTCCAGGGAAAACGGTGCCTGCAACTTCGGCGGTGTTGTAACCAACTACACCGACTTTCATCCCACCGCGGTCGATGATTGTGTAACGCTTAGCTGACTTGCTGCCAGATTTAAGTACTGAGTAAGAGTTTTCACTGTAATTAGTGGCCAACCATGTGAAATCGGAAGCCCCAATAACTTTTTGAACGTGGGCTAAATTGCGATCATGTTCATGGTTTCCAAATGTGGAGGCATCTAGTTTCATTAAATTGAGAGATTCCACGGTTGGTAACTCTTCGTTCTCAGTTGAAATTGGAGGCGCAGCTCCAAAATTATCACCGGAGGCTACAGTTACTGTTGTAGCCGCGGTTGCTCGATCTGCAGCAAAATTGCTCATAAAGAGAGAAGTTCCAAACGAGCTTCCGGTTTCGATTGCTCCATGGAGATCGCTGAACTGCAAGATTTGTAGTACTCGGTTACTGCTGTAACCCACTGGTGCAATTTGTGCGGCAGTGAAAGATTTATTTGAAACTCCAGGCTTTGAGAAACCATAAGCGTTTACTGCTTGCACAGTTGGTGTACCACCTGGTTGTCCAGAGACAATTGGCATTGTTACAACTGAGCTGTGTTTGATGGGAACCCAAATAGGGCATGAACCTGCACCAGCTGAAACAACATAACCAGTTACTGCGGGAGTCACATCTTCGGCTGGAGTCCACTTAACTACAACTCCGTGTGAACCTACATATGAAGTTACGTTTGTTGGTGCGTTGGGTAGGGAATATGTCACTGCATGCGCTGTAGGTACAAGCGTTGTGACCAAGAGTGCGATGGCTGTGGCAAGTGCGCCAAAGCCGGTGATTTTTCTGATGTGGAGGGTTGATTTCATGAGCCCACCCAAACACTCTGATGTGGATGCTCAGTAAATTCTAAGTAAATAGAAGGTTTCGCTTATTGAAACTTAAGAAAATCGGTCTTGCGTAAAAGCTTTAAGCGCGGTTTACCCAGTGGCTCCCCTGCGGCAACTTCGGCTTCATTGATTTTCTGCCAGGCAAGTTGATCAATAACGCTTTCGTTCGTAAGCAGAGCAGAAATATCGCCGGCATTCTTGGGGGCTTTCAAATCGCTGACAATTAATTCAATAACGGTTGCGGCATCGGATTTATTAGTGCCGATTACTCCCGAAGGTCCGCGCTTAGCCCAGCCCACGACATAGAGATTTTCTTTCACGCGGCCATCGATATTAACAACTTTGCCGTTGGCATATGGCACTCCATCAATGCTGGC
>CAIXDY010000184.1 GCA_903918325.1 uncultured Actinomycetes bacterium | reverse complement strand
GGAGTTTCTTCTTCCGAAGCCCGTGTAGCCATCGACTCCATTACAATTTTTGCATCGCCAATCCCAAGCACTTCAGGCAAAGTTCGATGACCTTTAGGCGTAGCAAGTGTGGCGCCAACGTCTTTTTCTAGATATTTATTTTTCAATGCCCACTTCGTAAATAGCCGAACTGAAACTGCTCGGCGTGAAATCGTGGTTCGTGATGAGCCCTTCACTTGCTGGTTAGCGAGCCAGGAACGTAAATGAACTAATTCAAGATGGCCGATATTTACGACACCTAGCGTTTCTAAATGATTCAATAAACTTTCAAGATCACCCATATAAGCACGGATGGTATGTACCGAAAGATTTCGTTCTACTTCTAAATGGCGTTGAAAAGCCGCTAACAACTTTTCAAAATCTTCGCTCACGAGCCAACTTTACTCGGGTTTGCGTCCTTGACGAAGAAGGCCGAAGGTGACGGCATCTTCAAGAGCCATGGCAGATGCAGCGATAACGTTTTCATGCACGCCAACGGTGTTCCATTCGCCCTTGCCATCGCTGGTTTCTACCAATACGCGAGTTACTGCGCCAGTACCTAAGCGACCTTCAAGAATGCGCACCTTGTAGTCAGTGAGCTCTAAAACTTCAAGCTCTGGATACAAAGTTTTTAATCCAGTTCGTAACGCATTATCAAAGGCATTCACTGGACCGTTACCAACTCCAGAACATGAAATTTGCTTACCTTTGGCCGTTACTTTCACTTCGGCTTTTGTGAGAATACTTTGATCCTCTGAGCGTTCTACGGTTGTTAACCAGTGATCAATTGTGAAAAATGATGGTCGTTTACCATTCAATTCTTCCAAAACTAATAATTCAAAGGATGCATCTGCTGCCTCAAAAGTAAAACCACGAGATTCCATCTCTTTAACGCGATCAACGATTCGTCCAATAAGTTCTTTATTGCCGCCAAGATCTACACCGAGTTCTTGTGACTTTAATTCAATAGAGGCTCGGCCAGCCATGTCGCTAACAAGCATGCGCATATCGTTGCCAACCGAAGATGGATCTTCATGTTGGTAGAGCGAAGGATCTACTTTGATTGCACTGGCATGTAAGCCCGCTTTGTGCGCAAAAGCCGAGACACCAACATAAGGTTGGCGCGCACTTGACGATACATTTGTCACTTCAGCCACGGCATGTGAAATTCTGAAAGCCTCACGCAAAGAATTCTCCGGAAGTACAAGTTGATGCTTCTTTAACTCTAAATTAGCGATGATGGTGACAAGATCGGCGTTACCGGTTCGTTCACCATAACCATTGAGCGTTCCCTGAACATGGGTAGCTCCAGCGGCAACGGCGGCCATTGAGTTAGCAACTGCGCAGCCTGTGTCATTGTGGCAATGGATTCCAAGGCGTGCAGAACTTGCAGTTAAAACATCATGAACAACTTGTGATAACTCGTCCGGCAACATGCCACCATTTGTATCGCAGAGCGCAATCACATCGGCGCCGGCCTCGGCAGCTACACGCACAACTTCTAGGGCATAAGCACGGTTGCTGCGATATCCATCAAAGAAGTGTTCTGCATCTAAAAATACACGCTGGCCTTCAGAAATTAAATGGGTAACAGAATCACGAATCATTTCTAGATTTTCATCCAGGGTTGTCTTAAGAGCTAAATCAACGTGTCGATCAAAAGCTTTTGCGACCAAAGTGACTGCAGGTGCACCGGAATCACGTAATGCGCCAAGGAGAACATCATCGGCGGCTTTTACATTCGGACGGCGAGTTGCACCAAAAGCAACAAAG
Organism: uncultured Actinomycetes bacterium; assembly: GCA_903918325.1. Classification (GTDB taxonomy): domain Bacteria; phylum Actinomycetota; class Actinomycetes; order Nanopelagicales; family Nanopelagicaceae; genus Planktophila. The sequence continues at coordinate 5,269 of CAIXDY010000184.1, read as the reverse complement.
GTTGCATTTTTTAATTGAAGTTCTTTTTTTGCGCGGGCAAAAAACTCCGTGTCCTTAGGATTTGCTCCTGGCCAACCACCTTCAATAAATCCAACACCTAGTTCATCTAAGTGGCGAGCAATAGCTAACTTGTCATGAACCGAGAGGTTTAAGCCCTCTTGCTGGGCGCCATCGCGCAACGTGGTGTCATAAATATGAAATGCATCTGATACTGGCATTAGCAGACCTTGTGTACCCAGTTATGTGCATCAGCTGTTGTGCCATGTTGAATTGCTAATAAGTGATTTCGGATCTGCATCGTGATTACACCTGGTTGCCCATCACCGGTAACCCAAACACCCATAGTGCTTTTAGCCGAACCAACCGGAGAAACTACCGCTGCGGTTCCGCACGCAAAAATTTCAGTGATATCACCACTAGCAACGCCATCGCGCCAATCGTCGATGCTCAACATTACTTCTTCAGTTTTATAACCTAAATCTTTAGCTACCGAGAGGATTGAGTCGCGAGTAATACCTGGAAGCAAAGTTCCAGTTAACTTGGGAGTTATAACCGTTGCATCTGAGCCTTTACCCTTTACAAAGTAAAGATTCATCCCACCCATCTCTTCAACCCATTTGCGTTCTTTGGCATCGATCCACACAACTTGATCGCAACCTTCTTGAGCTGCAGCTTTTTGCGCAACAAGAGAGGCGGCATAGTTTCCGCCACATTTAGCTTCACCTGTTCCACCTTGCGCGGCGCGAACATATTCAGTTGAAATCCATACAGATACTGCTTTTGAGGGATCAAAGTAAGCGCCGGCAGGTGTTGCAATCAGAATATAAGTAGCTTTATTCGTTGGGCGCACACCTAAACCAACTTCAGTGGCAATCATGAATGGACGAATATATAAAGACTCTCCTACTTTATTTGGAACCCAACCAGCATCTTGCTTAACTAGAGTTTCAACAGTTTTCATAAAAAGTGATTCAGGCATTTCTGGAAGCGCTAAGCGACGTGCAGAGTTAGCAAAACGTTTTGCATTTGCCTCCGGGCGGAATAATGAAATTGAGCCATCGGGTTGGCGATAAGCCTTCATACCCTCAAATATTTCCTGACCATAATGAAACACCGCAGTTGCCGGATCTAGTGAAAGCGGTCCATACGGTTTTAATTCAGGTTCACCCCAGCCATCTTTTTCAGTCCACTCACATACAACCATGTGGTCGGTGTAGTACTTACCGAAACCGCCTTCAGCAACAAGGGCATTACGAGTCGCTTCATCTTTAGCGTTTGGGTTGAGAGTAATTTTCATTTTTATAACGCTGCGACTAGCGCATCTCCCACTTCGCTAGTGCTTCGCTTTTTATCTCCACGAGCTAATAAATCTGCCGCAACTGCACGTTCAACATCACGTGCAGCATCTGAAAATCCCAAGTGATCAAGCATCATGGCAACTGACATCACCGTGGCGGTCGGATCGGCAATATTTTTGCCAGCGATATCAGGTGCTGAACCGTGAACCGGCTCGAACATCGAAGGAAATTTTCCGGTTGGATTGATGTTGCCAGATGCGGCTAAACCAATTCCACCACAGATTGCTGCGGCAATATCGGTCAAGATATCTCCAAAAAGATTATCCGTAACAACTACATCAAAGCGTTCTGGATTTGTTACGAAAAACATTGAGGCTGCATCCACATGAAGATAATCAGTTGTAACTGTTGGATACTCCTTGGCTACTTCATTGAACGTGCGCGTCCAAAGTCCGCCCGCACGCGTTAAAACATTGTTCTTATGAACCAAAGTTAGTTTCTTGCGATCACGTTTAAGTGCACGTTCAAAAGCATCCCGAATGACCCGCTCTGCACCGCGGCGAGTATTCAAACTTTCTTCAGTTGCGATTTCTGCATCGGTACCCTCGGCAAGAACTCCCCCGGCACCAACATACGGACCTTCGGTACCTTCGCGCACAACAACAAAATCAATTGCAGCTTTAGTTGCCAATGGTCCAGTTACTCCAGGCATTAATCGTGCTGGACGCAAATTGATGTAATGATCGAAAGCAAAACGAAGTTTGAGCAAGAGTCCACGTTCTAGAACTCCGCTAGGAACAGTTGGATCTCCAACTGCGCCCAACAAAATTACATCTTTAGTAGCAATCTCATCCAAAATATTTTGAGGCAAGACTTCACCAGTGCGGTGCCAAAAACCTGCGCCAAGATCGTAAGCAGTTTTACTAAATACCACATCGTATTTCTTGGCGACTGCATCCAGAACCTTTAGACCTTCATTAACAACTTCCGGTCCGATTCCATCGCCAGCGATTACAGCTAAATTAATAGTTTTCATTAGTCCACCAAAAATACTGAACGAGCGAACTCGGCATCAGTATCTTTCTTTACTTTAGCAACGATATCTTCGCTGACTTGTGAATCAACTGTTAGTGCCATCAAGGCAACTCCACCGGCTTGTGCTCGAGCAACCTGCATCGCAGCAATGTTTACCTTAGCTTCCCCTAATGTCTGTCCAACAATTCCAATAATTCCAGGACGATCTACGTAGCGAATGAAAAGAATATTATCGGTTGGTGGTAGATCGAGGCGGAATGAATCGATTCCAACGATCTTTTGAACTTGCTTAATTCCCATAAGCGTTCCATCAACTGTTATGGCTTTACCTGTTGCCGTTGTTGCTCGCAGCGAGATCATTGAACGATACTCATGACATTCAGCGGTATTCGAAACTGCTGAAACCATTCCACGTTCAGCCGCTAGTCCTGGGGCATTTACGTAGGTGACTTCTTCAGCGCCAACAGCCACTAGCCCACCTTTGAGCGCGCTAATAGCTAAAATTGAAGCATCGTGAACCGAGATTTCACCTTTTACAGTCACATCGATATTTACTGGTAATTCACCAAGCAATTCAGTTGCAATCTCTGACATTTTTTCAACCAGTGGCAAAGATGGGCGAATATCTTCGTGAATTACTCCACCCTTAACATTTACCGCATCTGGAACAAGTTCGCCCGCTAAAGCTTTGCGAACTGACACTGCAACTGCAATTCCAGCACGTTCTTGTGCTTCATCAGTTGAGGCACCTAAGTGAGGTGTTGCTACAACTTGATCAAGGGCAAATAGCGGAGAATCAGTACAAGGTTCAGTGGCAAATACATCCAAGCCCGCCCCTGCAACACGACCTTCTTTGATTGCATCATACAAAGCTGCTTCATCCAGAACGCCACCACGGGCAGCGTTAACAATACGAACCGATGGCTTCACCTTTTTAAGGGCTTCAACACCAATCAAGTAAGCCGTCTCTTTTGTTTTAGGTAAGTGAATTGTGATGAAATCAGATGTTTTCAAAAGTTCATCAAGTTCAACTAACTTCACACCAAGTTGAGCAGCTCGAGCTGGTTGAAGATAAGGGTCATAAGCAACAACGTTCATTCCAAATGCCTGCATGCGTGAAGCAACTAACTGACCAATGCGTCCGAAACCAACGATTCCCAATGTCTTTTCAAATAACTCTGCTCCAGTGAACTTCGAACGCGCCCACTTGCCATTGCGAAGCGCGGCATTTGCTGGAGAAATAAAACGCGCTGAAGCCAGCAATAATGAAATTGCAAGCTCTGCAGCACTCACGATATTTGAAGTTGGTGCGTTAACAACCATGACACCAGCAGCAGTTGCTGCCGGAATGTCAACGTTATCTAAACCAACACCTGCACGTGCAATAACTTTTAAACCTTTTGCCGCAGCAATCGCTTCTGAATCCATCTTTGTCGCAGAGCGAATCAAGACGGCATCTACTCCCTTAGCAAGAGCTGCAAGCAGTTGGCTGCGATCTGCGCCGTCACAATTAACGACATCAAAATCTGGGCCAAGAGCTTCAAGCGTTGCTGGGCTTAGCTCTTCAGCGATTAATACAACAGGTTTAGCCACGCGCCGCGCTTCCCTCTTTATAGTCATCGCCCTTTGACTGCTTCATCCATGAAAACATCTTGCGAAGTTCGCGGCCAACGGCCTCAATTGGATGTGTCTCACCCTTAGTGCGAAGTGACTTAAATTCAGGAGCTCCTGCTTCTTGGTCATCAATAAAGCGTTTTGCAAAGGCGCCGCTCTGGATGTCTGCAAGTACAGCCTTCATATTTTCTTTCACATGTGGATCAATAACACGTGGACCAGAAACATAATCGCCAAACTCTGCAGTGTCAGAAACTGACCAACGCTGCTTTGCAATTCCGCCTTCGTACATTAAATCTACGATCAATTTAAGTTCATGTAAGCATTCAAAGTAAGCAACTTCTGGCTGATAACCAGCTTCAGTTAAAACTTCAAAGCCATACATAACTAGTTGCGAAGCACCACCGCAAAGAACGGACTGCTCACCAAATAGATCTGTCTCAGTCTCTTCAGTAAATGTTGTCAAAATTCCACCAGCACGTAGTCCGCCGATTGCTTTGGCATATGAAAGTGTCAGCGGCCATGCACTTCCAGTTGAATCTTGTTCAACTGCAACGATGACTGGAACTCCACGGCCTGCTGCGTACTCACGGCGAACTAAGTGGCCTGGACCCTTTGGTGCAACCATGCAAACATCTACTGATGCAGTTGGCTTAATGTAACCAAAGCGAATATTAAAACCGTGACCAAAGAACAAAGCATCGCCATCTTTTAAGTTAGGCAAAATCGATTCGGTATAAATATGACGCTGAACATGGTCAGGTGCCAAAATCATGATGACTGTTGCTTCCTTTACGGCATCTGCAACCGATACAACACGAAGACCTTCGGCTTCGGCTTTAGCGCGCGATGCTGAACCTTCTTTTAATCCGACACGTACATCGACACCACTGTCGCGCAAGTTAAGCGCGTGTGCATGTCCTTGTGAGCCGTAACCGATAATCGCGACTTTGCGACCTTGGATGATGGATAGATCTGCATCCTCTTCGTGATACATCGTTGCTGCCACGGTATTTCTCCTTTAGTTCTGGTAATCGGGTTGAGTGTCGTGAACGGTTGGTGCTGCTTTATTTGGAAGGATTTCCTTAATAGAAATAACATTGATCAACTTATCTAACTGTGCAATTACTTGCTCCAGTGCATGGCCTTCTAGATTAACCACGATATCCATCTGCGAAACGGATGGGTCAGCTGTAGGACCTACAGATAAGCGTTCAATGTTGTATGCACGGCGTGAAAATAAACCGGCAACGCGGGCTAATACTCCAGGTGAGTTTTCAACTAAAACTTCGAGTGTGTGTTGGAGATCGGAAGAGCACACG
>CAIXDY010000183.1 GCA_903918325.1 uncultured Actinomycetes bacterium | reverse complement strand
TGTGACTGGAGTTCAGACGTGTGCCTTCCGATCTACAGCAAAGCAATTCAAGCTCGACTCATTCGAGATCTAGAACCTGTCGTAGGCGTTGAATTAGAACGGCATTTAAGCGTTCAAAAGAATTGGTATCCACACGAGTATGTCCCATGGTCTGAAGGCCGCAATTTTGCTGGCCCATTAAATGGTGACGCGTGGGAAGCTAAAGATTCTAGATTGACACCCGTCGCTCAAGATTCGCTCATTCTTAATCTTTTAACTGAAGATAATTTACCGAGTTATCACACCGAAATTGCGCTTTCGATGGGCCGTGATGGTGCTTGGGGTACGTGGATTGAACGGTGGACCGCTGAAGAAGCTCGACACAGCATCGTAATTCGCGATTATTTAATGGCAACACGTGGAGTAGATCCATATGAACTTGAGGATTTACGCATGGCGCACATGTCACTTGGTTATCAGACACCATATGAAAACGACATGTTGCACACTATTGCCTATGTTTCTTTTCAAGAGTTAGCGACAAGAATTTCTCACCGCAATACCGGCAAAATTTCTGATGATCCAATCGCAGAAGGAATGATGCAGCGTGTTTCTTTAGATGAAAATCTACATATGTTGTTCTATCGCAATACTTTAAGTGCAGCCCTTGATATGGAGCCAAATGCATCAATGCGGGCGATTGCCGATGTTGTAACGAATTTTGATATGCCGGGTGCAAACATGCCAGGCTTTGGGCGAAAAGCGGTGCAGATTGCGCTAGCTGGAATTTATGACATGCAGCAACATTTGGAAGAAGTTGTTGCACCGGTGCTTCGGGCTTGGGATGTTTTTGGTAGAACTGACCTGAGCGGTGACGGTCTGGTTGCGCGAGATGAACTGGCCGCTTTTCTTGAAAAGACGACGCTGGAATCTAATCGTTTTAATGAAAAGCGCGAAATACATTTTGAGCGCTTAATCGCGCGTGGTCAGCAACCACTTCGAATTATTAAGTAATATTGCCCCCATGTCTAAGCGCGTTATCTTTATTGAGCATGACCATGTGTCGGCTGGTGGCCCGATTTGGAAGCAATTTGAAAAACGTGGATATGAAATCACACGTTTCATAATCGTTGACGAAGAGCACGCTAACAAACCAAACGTAACGCCAATCTGGCCAGATTTACTAGCCTTTGATGTAGTAGTTGTGATGGGGGCTCCCTATGCTGCTTATGACGATGCCGCTATTGGTAATTGGTTACTGCCTCAAGTTGAAAAAATGCGCGAAGTTCACAACGCAGGTATTCCAGTTCTAGGAATATGTTTCGGGGGACAACTCATGTCGCGTGTTCTTGGTGGGACTGTTTCTAGATCTCCACGTGCTGAACTTGGTTGGTATTCCATTGATAGCGACGATGAAACTTTGATTCCTTCTGGCCCATGGTTTCAATATCACTGGGATCGCTTCACTGTGCCACCAGGAGCAACTGAAATTGCACGAACTGAGCTTTGTCCGCAGGCGTATCACTTTGGTCGCACATTAGGTTTGCAGTTTCACCCAGAGATTGACTCCGAAGTTCTCGATATGTGGCTAGCTATGGATGGTGGCTGTGCCGAAGTTGAATCCGAAGGCGTCGTCGTCGATCAACTTCGTGCCGACACTAAAAAACTCGAGGCACAAAGTAATCAGCGCGGCTACGATTTAGTAGATCAATTTCTTGATCGAATCGCAACCGCGCCAATACGCACTGTTTAATTAGTCGTTAGAAATAAATACGTTCTTCAATTCGGTATAAGAATCAACGGCATCTGGACCAAGTCCACGGCCTAAACCAGATTGCTTAAATCCACCAAAAGGCGTCCAGTAACGAACTGAAGAGTTTGAATTAACTGAAAGTGCACCAGTTTCAATTGCACGCGAAACTCTTAGAGCTCTACCAATATCGCGCGTCCAGATGGAACCAGATAAGCCATATTCACTGTCATTGGCCATTGCAATACCTTCAGCCTCATCTTCAAAAGTTAACACAGATACAACTGGACCAAAGATTTCTTCACGCCAAGATTTTGCTTGGGCATTCTTAGGTAGCAATACTGTTGGTGGCATCCAGAATCCGGGACCTGATGGGGCAGAACCTTGAAAAGCAATCTTTTCATCTAAATATGATTCGACAACATCAAACTGCTTTTTTGAAATTAGCGGACCCATATCAGCCGTTGCCAGATTTGGATCTTCTACACGGAATTTCTTCACTGCGACTTCAAAATGCTCCATGAATGAATCAAAAGCAGATTTTTGAACCAAGATGCGAGAGCGAGCACAGCAATCTTGACCCGCATTATCAAAGACCGCGCCTGGCGCGCTAGCTGCAGCTTTTTCAATATCGGCATCGGCGAAAATTATGTTTGCACTCTTGCCACCTAACTCAAGAGTTACGCGCTTCACTTGGTCGGCGCAACCGGCCATGATTTGTTTTCCAACTTGAGTGGAGCCAGTAAATCCGACTTTGCGCACTAATGGATGAGTGACAAAGCGATTACCGACAACGCTTCCCTTTCCAGGCAAGATATTGAGAACACCTTCTGGAATTCCGGCAAGTAAAGCTAACTCACCAAGGCGAATTGCAGTCAGCGGTGTGTACTCAGCGGGCTTAAGGACGACAGTATTTCCAGCAGCAAGTGCTGGAGCAAAACCCCATCCCGCGATAGGCATCGGAAAGTTCCAAGGAACGATAATTCCAACAACGCCTAGTGGCTCTTTGAAAGTTATATCTACGCCACCAGCAACTGGAATCTGCTTACCAAATAAACGTTCAGGGGCCGCTGAGTAATACATAAGTGTGTTTGCAACATTGTCGGCTTCCCACAAAGCATTTCCACGTGTATGGCCAGAATTAGTAATTTCAAGTTGAGCTAATTCTTCTCGGTGTTCGGTGACAATTTGTGAAAATGCTCGCAGTAAACGTGCACGCTCACCCGGTGCAACATTCCTCCAACTTTCAAAAGCTTTCTGCGCTTTAGCAATTACCGCATCGGTTTGGGCTAAATCTAAATGCGGAACATTCTTAACGATCTGTTCATTGGCAGGGTTGATTACATCGTATGAAGTAGACACTGTGGTTTAGAACCTTTCGAAGTTACGGACTAATTCCCAATCGGTGATTGCTTTGCCATATGCGGCAATTTCAATCTTGGCCATGTTTGCATAATGTGCTTGAACCTCTGCGCCAAATGTTTCTTTTACCCAAGCCGAGTTTTCCCATAACGCCAGTGATTCATTCATTGATGAAGGAACTCGCGCTGAATCTGAGACATAGGCATTACCGGTGAAGGCCGGCTCTAGAACCATCTTGTTTTTAATTCCATCTAATCCAGCGGCAATAATTCCCGAAACAGCTAAATAAGGATTTACATCGCCGCCAGCCACACGGTTTTCAAGGCGCAAACTTGGGCCCTTTCCAACTAAGCGCAACGCACAGGTGCGATTATCACGTCCCCAACGGATAGCTGTAGGTGCAAATGAGCCAGGCACATAACGCTTATAAGAGTTGATGTTGGGTGCAAATAGAAGTGACATCTCGCGCATATGCGCAATCTGGCCAGCAATGAATTGGCGACCAAGATCGCTTAACCCTTGCTCCTTATCGGAATCATCGGCCATCACCATTTTTCCATCTAGTCCGCGAAACGATAGATGAATGTGCGAAGAGTTTCCTTCTTTCTCATTTGGTTTAGCCATAAAAGTTAAGGCGTAACCATCTTGGGCGGCAATCTCTTTTGCACCATTCTTGTAAATAACATGGTTATCGCAGTTTGAAAGCGCATCAGAGTATTTGAAAGCAATCTCATGCTGGCCAAAGTTACATTCACCTTTAACTGATTCCACGGTCATGCCAGCTTTAGCCATAGCAAGACGAATTCTGCGAAGAAGTGGCTCGATTCGTGATCCACCCATAATTGAATAATCCACGTTGTACTGATTCACTGGAATCAAATTCTTATAGCCCTTATTCCAAGCCTCTTCGTATGTATCTTTATAAACTACAAATTCAAGTTCCGTTCCACACATAGCTTCCATGCCAGCGTCATTGAGCGCTTTGACTTGCTTGCGCAGAATCTGACGTGGAGAGGCCACAACATCGGTGTGATCGAGCCATTGCACATCAGCTAAAACTAGGGCGGCGCCTTCTTGCCAATCAATTAAGCGAAGCGTGTCCATATCTGGGACTAAAGCAAAGTCGCTGTAACCGCGCTCCCATGATGACATTTCATAGCCGTCAACGGTATTCATATCGACATCGACTGCAAGTAAATAGTTACAACCCTCGGTTCCATGCTTGAGCACTTCATCTAGGAAAAATTGACCATGAATACGCTTGCCAGTCAGACGGCCTTGCATATCGGTCATAGCTACTACAACGGTATCTATCTCACCGCTCTTAATTTTGGCGGTTAAATCAGCAATCGTCATGGATGTCATAGCCGATAGCCTAACGATTTTGCGCTTTAAAATCTAGGGTAAAAAAAATCCCCCCCGCACATTTCGTACGGGGGGATTTGTGAGAGTTATAACTCTTTTATAGGTTAGAGACTGGACCCTTGAACCATTTCTTTGCAGATAGGTTCCACCAGATCCAAAGAACTATCAAAGCTCCACCAGTAATGATTGGAGCATAGTTAACTGCAGTCCAAGTAAAGTCTTTATTACCTGGAGTACCTGCTGGCGCAAATGGCAAAATGAAGTAGATCGAAATAATTGCAATTTCTGCAACAGCGATACTTCCCATCCACTTGTACTTTGAACCAAGAGTCCATGCACCTGGCTTGAAACTATCTCCAGCCTTGAGGCGATAATAAATTGGAATCATGAATGCTAAGTACAAAGAAATAACACAGACAGAAACAACTGCATAGAAAGCCGTTGGAGCACCTGATGGTGATTTCCACAATGCAGGCAATGTGAGCGCTACTCCACCAACAGCTGATGCAAGCACAGCGTTAAGTGGCACATGGTGCTTATTAACTTTCTTCCAGAGTCTTCCCCCTGGTACTGCGCCATCGCGTGAGAATGCATACATCATGCGTGAGCATGAAGTTAAGCAAGCAGTTACGCAAAATA
>CAIXDY010000182.1 GCA_903918325.1 uncultured Actinomycetes bacterium | reverse complement strand
TTCCCTTCGGCTAAAAATGATGCGCTGTTAGCTAGCATTCCAATTTCAGCATCGAGTGCAACCGAGACCCTTTCAAACAAGAAGCCTTCATTGCCAGCAATTGTCAATGCCATTCGGTACTACACCAATGGTTTTGGCAAAGCACAAGGTTGGGAATCTCACTTGACTGGAATCGGTGCTATTTTTGCTGATCTTTTTGGCGCCTTCGGAAGTATTGATTCAAGTTTGCTGCTTACAACTGGGTTAGTTGTTTCGCTCATTCTTATTGTTGTGTATCGCTCACCAGTTTTATGGATTCTGCCGCTATTTTCAGCAGTCACAGCGCTGTCACTAGCCGGCTCAATTATCTACCTTTTGGCCAAGCACAACATCATTGACTTAGATGGTCAATCACAAGGAATTTTGTCAGTGCTTGTTTTAGGCGCGGCCACTGATTACGCACTTTTGCTCATCGCTAGATACCGAGAAGAGCTTCATTTAGAACAATCGCGTTTTGTTGCCATGAAAAAAGCTTGGCGTGGTGTTGTTGAGCCGATTATTGCTTCTGGTAGCACAGTAACGCTTGGTTTGCTCGTTCTGTTATTGGCGACATTGAAAAACTCACGCGGGCTAGGTCCGGTGGGAGCTATTGGAATCGTGGCTTCAATGATTACTATTTTAACTTTCTTGCCGGCGCTTTTGGTCGTCTTTGGGCGATGGATCTTCTGGCCGCGAATCCCACATTTTAATTCAGAGGATGAAAAACTTTCAGGGATCTGGTCAAAAATTGCTAAACGTACTGAAAAGCATCCACGTAAATATTGGGTGGCCACGGCACTTCTATTAATTGTGTTCTCTGGATTTACAACCACACTTCATGCAAATGGGGTTTCTAGTCTGGATCAATTTACAAAGAAAACCGACTCGATTGAAGGGCAGAGAAAACTCTCCAATTATTTCCCAGGCGGTGAAGGATCACCAACAGTAGTAATTGTTCCCCAAGATAAAATGATGCAAGCTACTGCGGCGTTGCAAGCAATCAATGGCGTTACTTCGGTAGTCCCAATGACTGCTACTCCGACAGGTGCCGGCCAAGGCATGGCAGCATTAAAGGTGGTCGATGGAAAAGTCATCCTTAACGCCACACTCAAATATGGCGCAGACTCATTGCAAGCCCGTGCGATGATTCCTGGAATTCGTAGCGCAATGCATTCCATTGACCCAACAATCATCACTGGCGGTACTTCTGCAGTTTATTTTGATATTGATGCAGCTTCCACACGGGATAGAAATTTGATTATCCCAGTGGTTTTATTCCTGATTGCAATTGTCTTGGCGCTATTGCTGCGATCAATTCTTTCGGTGGGTCTACTGCTAGTCACGGTAGTACTTTCATTCTTAGCTACTTTAGGTGTGAGCTCACTTGTCTTCCACCACATATTCCACTTCGCAGGTGAAGATTCTTCTTATCCGTTGTTTTCATTCATATTCCTTGTAGCTCTTGGAATTGATTACAACATCTTCCTCATGACGCGTGTTCGAGAAGAAGCACTCAAGATGGGTACTCGAGCAGGTATGACAAAGGCTGTCACCGTTACTGGTGGGGTAATTACCTCTGCCGGTGTAGTGCTGGCCGCAACTTTTACAGTTTTAGGAATCTTGCCGTTAGTTGCATTGGCTGAAATCGGATTTACGGTTGGTTTCGGCGTATTGCTCGATACGCTTGTTGTACGTTCGATTTTAGTCCCAGCTTTAGTCCATGCAATCGGACCAAAAATCTGGTGGCCATCTAAATTGCAGCACGAAACTTTGGAGAGTTAATGCGCGTAGGTATTGCGGGTTATGGTTT
>CAIXDY010000181.1 GCA_903918325.1 uncultured Actinomycetes bacterium | reverse complement strand
ACAACGTTGTTAGCAAAATCGTAAACTTTTGCCTCGCCATTTTTAGTCAGGAAAGGAATGATATTTCCGCCCAGATCATGTCGAGATTCAATATCTTCGGAGTCAATGATCAAAGCTTCTTCCATAACATCTCGTTTGAAGATGTAGTTGCCCATTGATACCAAACACAAATCGGGATGTCCTGGCATTGCCGGTGGGTCAGATGGTTTTTCGTGGAAAGCCTTGATTGTGATTCCATCTTCGGCTAATTCAATAACGCCAAATTCATGGGCTTCAGCGCGTGGCATACGAATTGCCGCAACTGTAATTCCCGCGCCGGTTTCAACATGTTGTACAAACATCTGACCTGGATCCATGCGATAAACGTGGTCAGCACCGAAAACTAAAACATGCTCTGGATTTTCATCATGAATTAAATTGAAGTTTTGCAAGATTGCATCAGCACTACCTGTGTACCAGCGCGGACCTAAGCGTTGCTGTGCAGGCACTGGAGTGATGTAGTTACCGAGCAAAGCTGACATTCGCCAAGTTGTAGTTATGTGGCGATCAAGTGAATGCGACTTGTATTGAGTGAGCACTGCAATTTTTAACATGCTGGCATTTACAAGATTTGATAAAACAAAATCAATGAGGCGATATGAACCACCAAAAGGGACTGCAGGCTTTGCTCGATCTGCAGTTAGAGGCATTAAGCGCTTACCTTCACCACCGGCAAGGACGATTCCAAGTGGGAGTTTAAGTTTTGCCATGTGCTAACGATAGCCTGTGCCTCTTGAAGAAGGTAGGGGGTTTGAGATGAGCGAGCTGAAAGTCGGCATCGTCACCAAAGAATGGCCACCTGCAATTTACGGCGGTGCAGGAGTACACGTCCTTGAATTAACGCAAGCGCTTCGCACAATCAGTGGCCTCCACGTAGATGTTCATTGCTTTGGCGGAAAACGCGAAGATGCTTTTGGTTATGACACTCCATCCGAATTTTCAGAATCAAATCCCGCAGTTCAAGCTTTAGCAACTGACTTAGAGATTGCAACGAATTTAAGCAGCGTTGATTTAGTGCATTCACATACGTGGTATGCCAACATGGCCGGACACATTGCTTCGCTTCAATATTCCATCCCCCACATTGTTAGTGCGCATTCACTTGAACCTCTACGTCCTTGGAAAGCGCAACAATTAGGCGGTGGTTATGCCATCTCTTCATGGGCGGAACAAACTGCTTACGAATCAGCCGCGGCAATTATTGCTGTGAGCGATGGTATGCGCGGCGATGTTTTAGCTGCATATCCTTCGATTGATCCAAACAAGGTTGTGACAATTCGCAACGGTGTAGACACAACAAAGTTTGCACCTAACCACGATGGTTCAGTTCCAAAAAAATATGGCGTATCGGGCCCCTATGCAATTTTCGTAGGAAGAATTACGCGTCAAAAGGGTTTAGCTCATTTACTTCGCGCTTGGAAAGACGTGCCTGCCGAATTTGGTTTAGTTTTAGCTGCGGGAAGCCCGGACGAAGAAGGCATTGGCCAGGAAGTTGCCGATTTAATTGCTGATTTACAAAAAACACGCAGCAATGTTTGGTGGATCAAAGAGATGTTGCCCCACTCCCAATTAACTGCGATGTTGACCGCAGCAGAGCTATTTGTCTGCCCATCGATTTATGAACCACTGGGAATTGTGAATTTAGAAGCAATGGGCTGTGAAACAGCCGTACTTGGCTCACGTGTAGGCGGAATTCCAGAAGTTGTTGCCGATAAAGTTACTGGCGAATTAGTTGATTACACCGGTGAAGCTGCCCCATTTGAAAAAGCACTGAGCGAAAATATTACGCGTTTAATGTCACAACCAGAGTTACTCAAGAAATATGGAAATGCTGGCAGAGTGCGGGCTATGAAAGAATTTGGTTGGGATGCAGTTGCTGCTGCCACCGTTGCGCTATATAAGCGCGTGATTGCTTAGATGACACGTAAATCCTGGATTCAATTTGGTTTCGTAGGAATTTTATGGGGAATCCCATATCTGCTAATGAAAGTAGCTGTAGCCGATATTCCACCTCCCATGATTGTTGCCGGGCGCACACTCATTGGTGCACTGATTTTGATTCCCATTGCTATCAAGAAAAACACTTTAAAGGATGCAATAAAGGGAATTAGATATGTTGCACCTTATGCAGTGCTTGAAATGGTTGGGCCTTGGATTTTAATTACAAATGCTGAGAAGCAGATTACTTCTGGCTTAGCGGGTTTGCTAGTTGCAACGGTCCCAATCTTTTCTACAATATTTTCTTCCTTGCGTGGCGATCACACGGTTTGGCAACCCAAGCGCATAGTTGGTTTAGTTGTTGGATTTACCGGAATTGTCGCCTTGGTAGGAATCGAATCCATTACTGGTGCGAGCAACCCTAAAGCCATTGCAATGGTTATTTTGGCTTCAATGCTTTATGCCTACGCAGTATTGATGATCACCACAAACCTGCCCGGAGTCGATGGCATTGCCATTAATGGTGTGGCAATGGGCATAACCTGTCTTTTCTACACACCAATTGCTATCGCTATGTGGCCAACTAATCACGTTTCAACTAAAGCAATCGGCGCACTTCTTGCTTTGGGAGTATTTAGTACGGCAATCGCTTTCATGCTTTTCTTTATTGTGATTGTAGAAATCGGACCAGCTCGCGGCTCACTGACTACTTATGTCAACACCGCAGTTGCAGTCGTACTTGGAATTATTATCTTGGGCGAACCAATTACTCTGGGAATTATCGTAGGTTTACCAATGGTTGTTCTGGGCTCTTATCTAGCTAGTCGTAAAGAAAAAGTTTAAGCGCGCTCTTCAAATCCTAGTTTGTCCAACATGCGTGCATCACGTTGCCATTCTTTAGAGACTTTAATATGCAAGCCAAGAAATATTTTTGCCACTAAGGCACGCTCGATATCGGCGCGCGCACGGATTCCGATTTCCTTCAGCTTTGATCCTTGGTGTCCCAATAAAATCGCTCGTTGCGTATCGCGTTCAACGTGAATAGTTGCATGCACATCATAAAAGGGGCGTGAACCCTTTTCTTCGCGCTCACCAAATTCATCGATAGTGACAACAATTGAATGGGGAAGCTCTTCACGAACATCTTGCAAAGCTGCTTCGCGAATAAATTCGCAGATTAACTGCTCGATTGCTTGATCACTTGTAGTTCCCTCTGGGTAATACTGTGGGCCCGCAGGTAAATTCTTACCGATTAATTCATTCAGTAAATCGATTTGCTCATGAATGGCGGCAGAAACTGGAATGATCTCATCCCAAACAAAGCCTTGAGCCAGCGCCATGATGCCGGTTAAACGCAACGCTAATTTATCTTTAGACAATAAGTCGGTCTTTGTGATGACTGCAAACTTCTTTGCGCGAGGGTGCTTTGCAATTTCTTGTGCGATGAAAATATCTCCAGCTCCTGAGGTTTCATCGGCTGGGATACACAAAATTACAACATCTACTGAATCCATCGACTGATCAACCACGGTATTTAGACGTTTGCCTAATAAGGTCTTAGGTTTATGAACTCCAGGAGTATCAACTAACACTGCTTGAAAATTATCACCGTGGACAATCCCGCGAATAGCACTTCGCGTGGTGTTGGGGTGGTGGGAAGTAATTGCAATCTTGCTACCAACTAAAGCGTTAATGAGAGTGGATTTTCCAACGTTTGGGCGGCCAACAATGGCAACAAAGCCCGAACGGAAATCACTCATAGGCATATTCTCTCATTGATTTATACCGATGAACTCCACTGCATCTGCTACTGAAGTAACAATCTCAGCAGCACGTTCACCAATTAATCGATGACAGCCTTCACTCGTTGGTGAATTTATCGGACCTGGTATCGCCATAACGGGTCGTAACAGTTGCGCAGCATCACGGGCAGTTCGCAGTGAGCCACTTCGAAATGCAGCTTCAACCACCAAGGTTGCTTGCGAAATTGCAGCAATTAATCGATTGCGAGTTAAGAAGCGATGTGGCAACGCTCTACAACCTGGCATGACTTCGGTCAGTAACGCGCCGGATTCACAAATCTCAGTAAATAATCGGGTGTTGCCGGCTGGATAATTAATATCAATTCCACAGGCAATGATGGCAATTGTTACGCCTTCGGCAATGAGGGCGCCTTTATGTGCAAATGAGTCGATTCCATAAGCACCGCCACTGACTACAGACCACTGGCGATCTACAAATCCAGCGGCAAAATCTCCAGCGATTCGAGCGCCATAGTTTGTGGGATTGCGCGTACCAACAATTGCTAATGAGTCGGTGCTCAGAACTTCACAATTCCCCTTGGCAATCAAAGCAATAGGTGGGTTAGCTAAATCATCCACTTTGCTCGGCCAATTGCTATCACCGGGAACGAGTAAGTGAGCACCATGCACTTGAATTGAAGTTGAAATCTGATCGAATGAAGCAGACTTTATTTCTTCGATAAGTGCACCGTACTTTATGCAGTCGTAACCACCGTTTATAAGTTTGTTGTAAACAGTTAAAGCTGACGATTCAAAGATTTCGGCTGACCAAAAACTGTGGCCACCTTCAATGGCGCTAAATAGAATTGCCCGGGCTTCGCGCTCATTCATAGTTCAACTCCCCCACGCAAAATGTGTGCCTGTTCAACATCGTCCAATGTTGGAATTGCATGGCCGTGCATGTCGGCCAAAGTCCATGCCACGCGAATAATCTTGTGCAAGCCACGGGCAGTTATGCGTTCCTTATCTAACTCATCATGAAGGAAGTTCATGCCGGCACGTTCAGGTTGAAACACTGTACGTAAAGCGCGTGAAGGAATCTGTGAATTTAACTTCCAGTTGTAATCGGCAAAGCGAACTTCGGCAACTGATCGAGCTGCAATCACACGTAGTCGTATGGCCGCACTTGTTTCGCCCAGATCGGTTCGCGCCATATCCACCCGCCCCACTGGATCTACTTGAACTCGCATATCAATTCGATCCATGAGTGGACCGGACAAGCGTCCTAAATATCGACGCACTTGTTGTGATGTGCATGTGCAGTTAAGTCCTCGGCCACTAAATTTTCCACAGGGACAGGGATTTGCCGCAAGAACAAGTAAGAACTGCGCAGGAAAAGTTATGTTTCCAATACTGCGCGCGATTGTGATTGTGCCAGCTTCAAGTGGTTGACGTAATGAATCCAATACGCCTGCCGGACATTCCGGCGCTTCGTCAATAAAGAGCACGCCATTGTGGGCTAGTGAGCAGGCACCAGGTTTAATCACATGTGCTCCGCCTCCAACCATTGCTACACGAGTTGTTGTGTGATGTGGCGAAACGATTGGTGCTAGTAATGATGTAGGCGAACGGTTAGTAAATAATCCGGCAATTGAATGAACCGCGGCAACTTCGAGTGCTTGTGCAATTGATAGCGATGGCAAAATTGTGGGAATGCGTTCGGCGATCATTGTTTTGCCGGCACCTGGTGGACCAATTAACAAGATGTGATGCCCACCGGCTGCAGCAATTTCAGCGGCTAGTCGAGCTTGCGGCTGACCTGCAACATCAGCGAAATCTAAGGTGTCATCAAATGGTTGCCACTGCAAATCAAATTCTTCGGCAATTTCGCGTTCTCCAGTTCGAAGCCATCGCAATACTTGCTTAACATGTTCCATCGCAATAATTTCTATGCCTTGCATTAATTGCGCCTCTTGATAATTTGCGCTCGGTACAACTGCAGTTTTAACTCCAGCTTTTTGTGCAGCAATAAGTGCCGGTAAAACTCCCCGGACGGCGCGGATTCGCCCATCGAGTGAGAGTTCGCCAAGAAAAACTATGTCGGCGATTGCTTCGGCTGAAATAGTTTCGTGCGCCGATAGCAAAGCAAGACAAATAGCTAAATCAAAACTAGACCCGCTCTTTGGTAACCAAGCTGGCGAAAGTGAAACGGTAACTTTTCGATTTGGCCATTTTTCACCGCAATTAACTATCGCCGAACGTACCCGATCACGAGATTCGGAGAGTGCGGCATCGGGTAATCCCAAAAGCACGTACATGGGTAAACCATCAGCAATATCAACTTCAACGGTTACAACATGACCATCGAGTCCCAATAAAGCAACTGATTGTGTGTGTGCCAGACTCATAGAACTGCCGCACGATAATCAATGGAGTGCGAACCATCGGGTGCAATCATGACTGCAGCTACATCTATTTGGTAGTCACACCCCAAGCAACCATGCGTTGCCAACCAACCAAGGGCTAATCGCCCCATGCGATGGGCTTTCTCGCGAGTGATTGCCTCCAGTGGGTGCCCGAAAGCAACTGATGATCTAGTTTTTACTTCTACAAAAGTAAAAATTCCCGATGGATACATGGCGATAATGTCGATTTCACCTTCGCGAATTCGCCAATTCCGTTCGATTATTTCGGCATGGTGAACTTTTAAATATTCACACACCACTTCTTCACCAAAAGCCCCAGTTAATTGATTATTTCTTCTTTGCATAGTTGGGAACGATAAATTCCAACTGCCTCTGGCATAGTTCCGAAGCTTTTACTTGTGAATAAGCGCCGCCACATTTGAAAAGGATTGGCGGTGTTGGTTACACGGCCCGTGCTCATTAAGCGCTTTCGTGTGTGCGGCAGTGATATAGCCCTTGTGTCCGGCAAAACCATAGTGTGGGAACTCTGTATCTAATTCGCGCATGATTCGATCACGTGTCACTTTGGCAATAATTGAAGCTGCACTAATGCTCACCACGACTTGATCACCTTTCCATACGGCTAAATTTGGAAAACCCAAACCTTCGATTGCATAGCCATCGGTTAAAACATATGCCGGAGTGACATCTAAACCATTCACGGCTCGGCGCATTCCATCCAGATTTGCTGCATGTACGCCGCGTGCATCGACTTCGGCTGCAGGAACTATTACGACACTAATACTGGTTGCAACGTGTTGGATAGTTTCAAATATTTCTTCACGGCTTTTTTCGCTGAGTTCTTTTGAATCTCTTACTGCAGCAAGTTGCGGCGCAAAAGGATCGTGTAAAACAACACTGGCAATAACTAAAGGACCAGCACATGCACCACGACCAGCTTCATCAACGCCAGCAATTGGTGAGATTCCTGCATTAATGAGCAGTTGCTCGATAACCTTCATGGAAAACTATTTTAATACGTTAATTTTTGGAACGTACGTAATGTGCTTGTAAGGCCAGATAACTGCAACCACTCGCCCAGTTACTCGAGATAGCGGAACAAAGCCTTTATTAATATCATCACGGTGATATCTAGAATCTGCACTTGCTCCACGGTGATCGCCCATTACCCAGATTTTTCCCTTAGGAACAGTTACATCAAAAGTGATATCACTCGGCTTATTCCCGGCGAAAATATATGGCTCAGTTGTTGGTTTGCCATTAACGGTTATTAAGCCCTCTTTAGTGCAGCAAACAACGTGATCTCCACCAACACCAATGACACGCTTTACTAAATATTGCTTAGCTGGGTTTGGCAATACACCTACGGCAACTAAACCGGTTTTTAGCTTTGAAATGTACTTATTCGCTGAGGTATCAGTTATTACAGGCAACCAATTATTGGGATCACGGAAAACTACGATGTCGCCACGATTAATGCTGCGTGAAAGAAAAGGGACTTTGTTAACGGCTACTCGGTCTTTAACTTGTAACGTGTTTTCCATTGAACCCGAAGGAATATAGAAAAACTGAACTAAGAAAGTTTTTATGAGTAGCGAAACAACAAGTGCTACGACAACAAGAAGTGGGAGCTCCCGCAGGAGCGAGCCCTTACGACGCATGAGTGCTGTTATTCGGCTGCAGGTGTTTGTGCTTCAGGCTCAACATCAGTTGTCGCCTCTACTGCTGGAACCTCGGATACAGCAACTTCGGCAACTGCTTCGGCTACAACTACTGGCGCCTCAACAACTGCTTCTACTACTGGTGCTGCTACAACTACTGGTTCAGGAGTAGAAAGAATTCCATCACCGTAACCTTCAACCCCATCGCGCTTTTCGCGAATCTTTGCAGCCTTACCGCGTAGATCGCGTAGGTAGTAAAGCTTGGCGCGACGAACTTCGCCCTTCTTTACTAATTCAA
This sequence comes from uncultured Actinomycetes bacterium, assembly GCA_903918325.1. Taxonomy (GTDB): domain Bacteria; phylum Actinomycetota; class Actinomycetes; order Nanopelagicales; family Nanopelagicaceae; genus Planktophila. The sequence goes on along the minus strand of CAIXDY010000181.1, from coordinate 9,113 downwards.
TCTTTTCAATAACTGGTGTGTGTACTGGGAATGTTCGTTCTACTCCAACACCGTAAGAAACTTTACGGATTGTGAAAGTCTCGCGAACGCCATCGCCTTGACGACGAATAACGATTCCTTGGAAAGTCTGAAGACGGCTCTTGCTACCTTCGATAACACGAACATGAATCTTGAGCTCATCACCAGCACGAAATTGCGGGATGTCTTTGCGCAGCGATGCTGCATCTACGGCGTCAAGAATGTTCATGGAATTCGTCCTTTGTATCAATTCGTATGAAGCACCGGCTGTGGCAGGTGCAGACTGCGTATCTTGCCACAGAAGGGGCCTTGAGCGTAAATCGGCCAGGTTAGGCTGGAATCTCCCGCATGAGTTGACCGTGCAGGCTGCGTCCGCCAGCCACTGTCAGATCCATCCCCCGCCATGAATGTGTTGTCACGATTGCCCCAGCTTCTGTAGCAATCAACTGTGCCGCGGCTAAATCCCACTCCTTCAATCCAGTTTCTACATATCCATCGACCATGCCGGTAGCCACGCAACAAATATCTACTGCAGCTGATCCAATCCGGCGGAGATCGCGAATCTTTGGAAGCAGGTGATTGATGTAATCAAGTTGATTCACGCGATCTCGTACATCATAAGCAAATCCAGTTGAAATTAAGGCGCGATTTAATTCGATGGGTTCATTGCAGGCAATTGAAACACCATTTAAAAAAGCCCCACCCCCACGTGTTGCAAACCACGTCGAATCGATCGTTGGTGCGTGAACAACGCCAGCTACGGCACCTTCTGCATCTTTGACCGCAATGCTGATATTCCAGGCAGGAAGCCCATAAAAATAATTCACAGTTCCATCAACTGGATCTATCACCCATGTGTAGCCCGACTTAGATGTGCGGTCAGCACCTTCTTCGCCAATAATTCCATCATCAGGACGCGCAGCAAGAATGGCATTAACAATAAGTTTTTCACTTGCAATATCCATTTGTGTTGCAATATCGATGGCCGTGGATTTATACGTTAAGTCCCACGACGCTGGGCGATCAAGAAGTAAATGGCCTGCCTTTTCGGCAATGGTGCGCGCTAACCCTAAGAGTTCATCATTAATGCTCACCTGGCTATCTTAGCCCTGACCTAGACTGAGCGACATGTTCTCGGCATATACAACCTTGTTTCGTACTCCGGGGGCGATGAAGTTTTCTATACCCGCACTCATTGGTCGAATGCCAATTTCAATGGACTCACTCGCCCTAATTTTTATCGTTGTATCAGTACGCAATTCATATGCTTTAGCTGGTGCACTCAGTGCGGTTGCATCAATTGTAATTTCACTATCAACGCCTTATTGGTCCAGAGTTTCAGACCGCATCGGCCAGAGCAAAATGTTGCTCCGAGTAGTTCCTCTTAAGCTGGCTGGGCTCACTATTTTCATTATTCTTGTGATTAACAATGCACCGGTATGGACCTGGTTTGTTTCAATTATTCTTGCCGAACTCTCCTCAATTAATACCGGCGGATTAGTTCGTCGTCGGTGGCTACATGTTCTGAGTCCAGATAAATCTACAACGGTTGAAGATGAGCAGGACAAGCATCTAGTAAATACGGCTTACTCTTATGAAGCACTAATGGATGAAGTCGTATTTATCATTGGGCCAATCACTGCCACGGCTTGTGCCACCTCAATCGCACCAGCTGCCGGATTAATTGCGGGAATGATCTTTTTGGCCATAGGCATGCCGCTCTTTGCAATGCAAAAAGCCACGGAACCACCACCGTCCCCAGTGCGCACTAAAGATCCATATCCACCTGTCATTGGTTTGCCTATCGTGCGTGCCATTGCTTTGGCCACAACTTTTACTGGTGGCTTCTTTGGTGCAATTGCAATTGTGGTGGTTGGTTTTTCCCAAAGCCATGGGCATAGAGCGCAATCTGGTTTATTGCTAGCGGTCTGGGCATCTGGAAGTGCAGTAATGGCGGTAATCAATGGCTTGATTAAATGGAAAATGAGCACCGCATCACGCTTTCTCATTTTCTTAATCTCACTTACGCTTCTTTCCATTCCATTTATATTTGTTCATTCACTTCTGTGGCTAGGAGTCGCTTTATTCTTCAATGGCTTTGCCATAGCCCCACTGATCATCAATGCTTACAGCGTTGTCCAAGATGCAGTTCCCAGCGAACAGATCACTGAATCTTTCACTTGGGTCGTTGCGGGCATGCCATTAGGTGGTGCAGTTTCTAGCGCGTTGGCCGGCTGGGTAATTGATAACTACGGGGCACGCACTGCATTTTGGGTGCCCTTGGGATTTATGTGCGCGGCTCTACTTGCAACACTGCCCTTCTTTCGCATTTATAAGGGGCTCATCCATTACTCTCTGAACCGTGACTGAGCTTCGACTAAACGGCAAGAGCGATGACGGCACCCACTTGTCTTTACATGACAATGACGGCAACGAATTCACAGTTCGAATCAGCGACACTTTGCGCGCCACTGTTAATCAACCTCGATTAAGTGCCGTGCCGGAACAAGAATCAGAAACAATTTCAATTAAGGAAATTCAACGTCGCTTACGTGCTGGTGAACTTGCCGAAGAACTAGCGCGTGAAAATAATATTTCAATTGAAAAAGTTGAACGCTTTTCAGGTCCAATTTTGCAAGAGCGTATCTACATCATTGATCAAGCTCAACAAGTTTCAGTTCGCAAAGAAGGCGGTCGTGATCCAGTTAATTTGCTTGGTGTTGTAATTTCACGCCTAGCTCCACGCAATATCGATTCATCGGATCTTTCTTGGAATACATGGCGTCATGAAGATGGAACATGGACCGTTGAACTTCACTATCCAAATTCAAATGGCGTTGGAATTGCCCAGTGGAATTTCGATGTCACCCGCCGCACACTTACTTCAACCGATGAAAATGCGCGGTGGATGATGGGCGATGAACCACCAGCGCGTCAGATGCCTACTCCCGGACTTGTTTATTCAGATGGAAATCACCCATCCCTTCGTGATGAATCTGCACCTATGCCCGAAGTTCCACGTTTAGCAGTGATTCGTGAAGTTCCAGATGATGAGGCTGCACGTGATGGTGTTGTCGCACGTGCGAAAGTTCCAAGTTGGGATGAAATTATGTTTGGTATTAAGCCAACGGAAGATCAGTAATTAACTTAATGTTGTTGTAAGCAAGCCAACGTTCGATTCAATTTCACTATCTGCGCCATGATGACCAACCATTGCGCCTTCTTTTTCGGCGCGTTCTGGGTCTAATAAAACAACTCCATTTTGCGCAATTGCAATTACTTCTCCCATCCGATCTTTGGAATCAGCGGTTACATCACTTCCAAAAAGATTGCTAGCTAGGGCTTTTTCGCGTGTCATTACGATGGCGCTTTCCTTAAGGAATTCCTGCCATTTACTTGCCACTTCGCTACGTGCGCTTTGGCTATCTAACTCGGGCAATAAATATAGATGGCGGGCACGTGGTTCGCCGCCAATAACGGCAACACCATCTAGAAGTGGATTGTCTTGACCTATGACTATTTTTTCTTCCACGTTAATCATGCCGTGATCAGAAGTTAACCAAATTCGCGTGCCCTGTGGCATTTCTTTCATTAAGTGCGCAAACATTTGATCAATCATAGTTAAGGCCGCTAACCATTTATCGCTACCTACGCCATCGCTATGGCCAGCAGAATCTAAATCATTGACATAAAGATAAACAAAAGATGGTGATTTTTGAAGTGCGGCTTTAGTTTCAGCAATTAAATCGGTGGCAACATTTGCACCTTTGTAATGCGCGCCACGAAAAACTGCGCGAGTAAAACCCGAATTTTCATAGCGCTTAGCGGCAACATGCGTGACGTTGATGTTTTGCGCAACTGCACGTTCAAATAAAGTTGGTACCGGTTGCCAGTTCATTGGATCCACACGTTCATCCCACTTGAGCGCATTAAGAATTCGTCCCCCGCTGCGCGGAACTTGCACGGTATAGCCCAACATTCCATGAACTCCAGGCAATGTACCGGTTGTTAATGTAGCTAAAGATGTAGCCGTGGTTGATGGGAACGATGTTTGTACCGTTCCAAAATTTGTGAGTTTAGAGATTGCTGGCATTGCATCGGAATATTTTTCAAATACATCGGCACCAAAACCATCGATGAGAAACAACAGCTCTCGGCCAAAAGGCGAGGCTCCAATAGCTAATGAATCCTGCGCAGTAGTTAAACCCAACGAAGAAAAGATCGATGGAGTTATCTGCGATAAATGCACGTGCTTATCTTGCCACTTTCATCGGCTAAGGTTGACCCATGAGCAGTGCAATTAAGTACTCGTCCGAGGTCTCGGCAGCTTTGGCTGCCGGCAAGCCCATCGTTGCTCTTGAATCAACAATTATTAGTCATGGTTTGCCACGGCCTTCTAACTTAGAAGTAGCACGTGAGTGCGAAAGTATCATCCGAAATCTTGGCGCAGTTCCGGCCACCATTGCCTTATTAGATGGCGTGGTTCATATTGGCCTTGAAGCACATGAACTCGATGCAATTGCCAATCGTGATGATATTTCTAAAGCATCCAGTCGAGATTTAGCAATTATTGTGGCTCAAGGAAAAAGTGCGGCAACAACCGTTGCGGCAACGGCGCATATTGCTGCAATCGCAGGAATTAAAGTTTTCGCAACAGGTGGCTTAGGCGGAGTGCACCGCGGAGCAAATGAATCATTTGATGAATCTGCCGATTTAACTGCACTCTCGCAATTAGATATGACCGTTGTTTGCGCGGGAGTGAAATCTATTTTGGATGTTCACGCAACTCTAGAGCGACTTGAAACCCTGGCAATTGGCATCGTTGGATATAAGACCAATCGTTTTCCAGGTTTTTATCTCACTGATTCAGGGTATGAGATTGAGCATCGCGTTGATTCAGCGGCCGAGATCGCGACAATCATCAAAGCTCGAACCGCCGTTGCGACTTCTAACCATGCATTGATTGTTACCAATCCAGTAGCGAAAGAGATGCTTAAATCACGTCACGATGAAATCTTGGCAACTGGCCTGGCAAATGCTGCACGCGATGGAATCGATGGCAAGTACGTAACCCCATATTTACTGGAACATTTTCACACCGCAAGTAATGGTGAGTCTTTGGCTATTAATACTGAAATTATTAAATCTAACTGTGCACTAGCTGCAGAAATAGCGATGGCGCTGAATTGACCAAAATTCTATGTATTGGCGATCTTGCCCTTGACGTGATTGCGCAGTTGAAAGAACACATCAATTATGGAAATGACACGGCTAGCAAGATTTCTACACATCCAGGTGGGCAAGCTGCCAACGTTGCAACTTGGATAACCCGCACATTTTCGAAAGCCCAACTTGTTGCCCGAGTTGGAAATGACCCCGTTGGTTTTGCTTTGATTTCAGATTTAGATAAGTACGGCGTTGAACACTCAAATCTGATGCATTCTGGAAGACCAACAGGCGTAGTAGTTATTTTGGTGGATTCCAATGGTGAGCGCACAATGTTCCCCGATAACGGCGCTAACGCTGACTTAGAGATGAGTGATCTACCTCCGTTAGATGGATTTAGTGGTGCGTATGTGAGTGGTTATGCCCTTCTTGATTTCAGAAGTCGTGACGCAGTGCTTGCAATGATTAAAAAGATTAAAAGCGCTGGGATTCCAATATTTTTTGACCCGACTACAACTGGTGCAATGAAGATTGTTTCCCGCGAAGAAGTCTTATCGTGGGTTGAATTAATGGATGGAATTCTCTTGAACTCTGAAGAAGCGCGCTACTTAGGTGGATCTGATGATTTAGAAGTCGCCGAAGAGAATCTCAATAAACACACGCCACTTGTTGTGATCAAACTTGGTTCACGTGGTGCCACTGCGGTTCATCACGGCAAATTCGTAAAGGTCCCAGCAATCACAACCAATGTTGTTGATACAACAGGTGCCGGTGATTCCTTTGCCGCGGCATTTATTCCAAAGTGGCTTGAAACACAAGATCTCGAGCAAGCTTTATCTGCAGGAACCGCACTTGCCGCAAAGTGTGTATCTAGTGTTGGGGCGCGCCCTCCCCTGAATTAATCCACTCCCTTGGCACAATGCTCCCCATGGCAACTGCGAAGAGTCCCGCTAAAACTGCGGCAAAAGGAAAGAAACCTGTCGGTCCAAAGCCTGGAGAATTTCCAGGAAAGATCGTTGACATTGATGTATCAAAAGAAGTTTCTGAATCTTTTCTTGAATATGCATACTCTGTTATTTATTCACGTGCGCTACCTGATGCACGCGATGGTTTAAAACCTGTACACCGCCGCATCTTGCATCAGATGGCCGATATGGGTCTTCGTCCAGAACGTGGCCATGTAAAGAGTGCACGTGTCGTTGGTGAAGTGATGGGTAAATTGCACCCTCACGGTGATGGCGCAATTTATGACGCACTCGTTCGTATGGCCCAATCATTTTCAATGCGTCTGCCACTCATTGATGGTCACGGAAACTTTGGTTCACTCGATGCAGGTCCTGCAGCGATGCGCTATACCGAAGCACGACTTGCAACCGCTGCTATGGCAATGGTTGCCGAAGCCGATGAAAACACAGTTGATTTTGGTCCTAACTATGACGGACAACTAGCTGAACCGCTCGTACTTCCTGCGGCTTATCCCAACTTGCTAGTTAACGGTGGCTCAGGAATTGCCGTTGGTATGGCTACTAACATGGCACCGCATAATTTAGGCGAAGTAATTGCGGCAACTAAATTCTTAATTGAAAATCCAACGGCAACAGTGAAGCAATTGATGAAATTTGTACCAGGTCCGGATTTTCCAACTGGTGGAGAAATTGTTGGTCTGGAAGGCGTGCGCGAGGCGTATGCCACCGGTAAAGGTTCTTTCAAAGTTCGCGCAACGGTTGAGATTGAAAAAGTCTCTTCTCGCAAAATGGGAATCGTAATTAAGGAACTTCCATTTACTATCGGACCTGAAAAAGTTGTGGAGCGGATTGCTGCGCTAGTTAAAGCCAAGAAAATTCAAGGCATTAGCGACATTATCGATTTAACTGATGGCCAGACCGGCACCAATGTGGTTATTGAAATCAAGAATGGTTTTGAACCCGAGACCGTGCTTGAGCAGTTATATGCACTCACCCCGATGGAAGATGCTTTCTCCATTAACGCTGTAGCCCTTGTCAAAGGTAAGCCACAGACGCTGGGCATCAAAGAACTATTAAAAGTCTTCATTGAACACCGCATTGAAGTTGTCCGCCGACGTAGCGAGTTCCGTAAGGCTAAAGCTGAGGGGCGTTTAACGCTGGTCGATGGTTTACTTAAAGCAATTATCGATATCGATAAAGTAATTAAGATTATCCGTGCCAGTGATGACGCTGCACAAGCTAAAGAGAAATTGATCAAAGACTTTAAACTCAATGACGAACAGGCCACCTACATCTTGGATATGCCACTTCGTCGTTTAACCAAGATGAGCAAGTTAGAACTTGAAACTGAGCAAAAAGAACTCAAAACAACAATCGCCGAACTCACAAAGCTGCTCAAGAGTGAAGATGCGATTAAAACTCAAGTTTCTGATGAATTAACTGCCGTAGGTAAGTCATTTGCTACTCCTCGTAAAACGAGAATTGGCGCTGCTTAAGCCTTAACCGTTAAACTACGGCGTGATTTCAACTCAAGCGCTAGAACTACGAGCAGGTGCTCGCCTGCTCGTTAAAGGCGTAACGGTGCGTATTAATAGCGGCGACCGCATCGGTTTTGTTGGACGAAATGGTGCAGGTAAATCAACGCTTGCAAAAGTACTAGCTGGAGAAACTATGCCGGCAGGTGGTGCGGTAAATCGCACCGGAAAAATCGGTTACTTGCCGCAAGATCCGCGTACAGGTGATGAACCGGGCACGGTAATTGAGCGAATTTTATCTGCACGTGATTTAGATCAGATTACGCATCGCATGCGCGCAGTTGAAGAAGAGATGGCCACTGCCCAAGATGAAGCTCTAGAAAAAGCGATGGAGCGATACACCCGCGTTGAACATGAGTTCAGTGCTGCCGGTGGTTATGCCGCAACAGCTGAAGCTGAAGCGATCGCTACATCCCTTGGGGTTACCGAAGCCGTCTTTGGTCACGAACTTTCTACTCTTTCTGGTGGTCAACGCCGCCGCATTGAATTAGCCCGCATCCTTTTTAGCGGTGCTGAAACACTTTTACTAGATGAGCCGACTAACCACTTAGATGCGGACTCAATCATGTGGCTGCGCGAATTTTTAGCTAAGTACTCAGGCGGCTTAGTCATTATTTCCCACGATGTGAACTTGATCGAAACCGTAGTAAATAAAGTCTTTTACTTAGACGCCAACCGTAACGTTATCGATGTTTATAACTTGGGTTGGAAAGCTTATTTATTGCAGCGCGAACAAGATGAACACCGCCGTAAGAAAGAACGCGCAAATGCTGAAAAGCGTGCGGAGATTTTGCAGAAGCAGGGCGAGAAAATGCGTGCTAAAGCTTCTAAGGCAACGGCTGCTCAAGGTATGTTGCGCCGTGCTGAAAAGCTGCGCAGTGGTTTGGAAGATGTTCGCGTCAGTGACAAAGTTGCCCGACTTCGCTTTCCTACGCCAGCTCCTTGCGGCAAAACTCCACTTTCAGGTGAAGAACTTTCGAAATCCTATGGATCATTGGAAATCTTTACCGATGTTTCTTGCGTTATTGATAAAGGTTCACGCGTAGTAATTCTTGGTCTCAATGGTGCCGGTAAAACAACTCTGCTTCGAATCTTGGCCGGTGAACTTGAATCCGATACTGGAAAAGTTGAACATGGTCATGGTTTGAAAATTGGTTACTACGCCCAGGAGCACGAATCCTTGGATTTTGAGCGCTCTGTATTAGAAAACATGATGTCGGCAACGCCGGATATTCGCGAACCTGAAGCACGCAATACTTTGGGTTCATTCTTATTTGTTGGTGATGATGTTCATAAGCCCGTAAAAGTTTTATCTGGTGGAGAACGTACGCGCCTGGCGCTAGCGGTTCTCGTTGTATCTGCGGCAAATGTTTTGCTTCTTGATGAGCCAACAAACAACTTAGATCCAGCATCACGTGCTGAAATCCTT
>CAIXDY010000180.1 GCA_903918325.1 uncultured Actinomycetes bacterium | reverse complement strand
TTGCAAGCGGGCCGACAACTGCCGTTGATTCGGCATAAATATAAGTCAGCGTCATTGTTGCCGTAGATCGGCAGCCAGCACGAGAACAACCTCGGCCTACATGCAACGTTGATTTCATACCTAGAAGATTAGTGCGCTTTGCCAGAATTTAATGGGATTTTCAGGGATTCAGTACACGAATATTTGAGTTTGGAACTTCAACTCGCGTGAGAACACTGCCCGCCTCCACAGGAAAATATCCATAGCCATCCGTGGAAGTAACTATGGCGCCACCGTAAGTATTTTTGTTAGTTGAAATAAAGGTGACGGTTTTGGCGTTGGCCGGCGCTCTCCAAGCCGCGATATCTGTACCGGTGATGTGGCTTGTACGTTTCTTTCCGTTCAGAAATGTGACGCTGAGCTCAACCGATATCGAATCTCCCGCAAAAGTCAATAATGGAGTTAACCCAGAAATCGCCATTGTGAGCGGTGAAAGCGTTGGCACAGAAGTGCTCCACACAAAATCTTTATGCCCATTGGAGATCAATGGCGTGGAAATAGAAGCGACAACTGGTTCTTGCGAAGTTATATGCACAGCAAAAACTTTGGCAGCTATTGATGGTGAAAAAGTAATATCGGCAACGACGCCAGCAGAAATTGTGTGCGCATTTAGACCGACGGGAATGAAGCGTCCATCGGTTGTTAAGATTTCAGCAGTAAATTGCGTCTCAACGTTTCCTGGAGCAAGAATTCGCAACGTATGGTTAGAAGGATTCTTGTGTACCTTTGATTGGATTTCGTTCGGAACTGCAGGAATCATAAGGTCAGTTGCTGGAGCCGAGATTGCATTTACAAAATCGCCACCCAAAGACTTCAAACCCGCACCTTGTTCATCAATCATAAATGAATTAACTCGACCTGATCGAGGTGTAACAAGCACTGCAAGTGAATGATCACCGGGCGCAAGTGAATCTAGTGCGATTGAGGCAAAGCTTTTCGACTTTAAATTAATTGACTTAACGGGCTGCTTGCCATTTTCAGAGAAACTTTGAATATCAACAATCGCATCACTTAATCCACTATTAGTAATAATTAAATGCCCCCGTGTAGTTACATCAGCGCTTCCACCGACAAACCATTGGCTTTGGGCAGGCCCGGAACACAGTACGCCTCCAGCCCAACCACCCGGACGACTTTGCCACGCTATCGGCGTGACGCCCTGCGCAGCTATAACGACGGCGCTTTTGGACATCACATATCGAGTTGTCTTAAATGGAACGGTTTTACTACTTCTATTTTCTAAATTCTGAAACTGGGTACTTGAAGGCGAAACTGATACTTGTGAATTCAAACCGCTCAGGCGAGGTGGACACACAACGTCTGGATATGTTTGCGAATAATTTCTTCCAGTAGATGCAACATTTACTAATGAAGCAAGTAAAACGGTTGTGGAAAGTGCTGCGATATAAATGAGAGGGCGTTTAATTATCATGCCAACTCCGATTCAGAAATCTCGCGTTTTCTTCGTCCCGCTGGTAACGCCAGAACTACAACCAGAACAATTCCAATGAGCTGCAATGAGAGCCAACCGCGTCGAATGGTTCCGTCATGAATTAAAGAAATCTCGCCAGATTCACTCACTTGGAATTGCGATAATCCGTGTGCGTCACGAAGGCGCGGTAAACGATAACCATTTTCAACAACTTGCCATGATCTATCAAAACTTTCGGTCAAAGTTAAAGTTCCTGGTCCTGGAACAGTTGTGCGTGCGCCAATTTCTCCGGATTGCAAAACTTGTTGTGTGCCATCTTTAGCTGTAAAAATTAAACGACCGACTGCGCCAGAAACTCTCCAGACAACACCGGATGAAGTGGCAGACGTACGTGCAAATCCACCTAAACCATCGATAGTGCGAATTATTGTTGGGTTAAATGGATTTTTAACAAATACATACTTGATTCCATAGGCCGCTAATACTTTGCTACTAGTGATTCCGGAGCCATCAATGAGTTGCTGGGCTGCACTTTCAATCTCATGAATCTGACCTGGCGCAACATCTGGTTGTCCCAAAATAATGTCGGTGCCACGGGAAATGTAATATTGAACGGATTTACTTCCACCATTTGAAATTTCACGCAATACAAGAATCTTAGTGTTTGGCTCAGCAGTAAGAAATGCTGGCATCACGGTTGTGCGCCCGCTCTGAACTGGGGATGTGGCACCGGAGGTAAGCGACCAGACCGTGCTTGTCACTGCATATAGAGAAGTAAAAATTAGAAGAAGTGCCGCCAGGATATGGCGGTAGTGAATATTGCTAATGACTAAAGTGGAACGAAGTCGATCCAAAAGAACTACTCCTGCAGCTATGGAAGTCAAAGTTACTATCGCTAAGAATGAACCTGTCCACATAATCGCATGGCCACTATTTCCATGGCTTGAAAATGAAATAACAGAAAAAAGCACGGCAGCGCTAAGAAAAATTATTCCGAGCTGAGCAATCTGTCGGGCCGAAGTTGATGAGAAAAGTGCAACGATTAAGACGAGCAAAATTGGACTCGCTAACCACCACGGCAGTGCACCAATTCCGCCAGGATTTCCCATTAAAACTAGCGGAGTTGAACCACCTGCAATAGCTAACCCTGGTTCAGCAAGAAAACGTGAAGGTTTCACTAAAGCTTCGAAGGAATAAGGCGCAACCAACATAAAGGGGACAAATAAAAGTGTGAGACGGCGATAGATGCGAGATAGGAAGATTAATTTGTCCTGCCCAACTGAAAAACTTTGATAGTCAAAGAAGATCGCAGTAGCGATGACTCCAAATGAAATGAGCGTAGTAGTCAACGTGAATGCGTTGAATAAAGCCAATAGAAGGCAGAGACCGTAAATACGGCGCCAACTATTTAGTTCAATACTCTTCCAAGCGCTCAAAATGAAAGGTACGCGTGGGGCCAAAACCAATATAAGAATCGTTGCAAGTCGGCCCGAGTTAATTGACGCCAGAGCTACCGGGGACATTGCATAAAGAAAACTCGCCGGCATGGTTATAAATCTATTTTTAGATAATTTTCCTAAAAGAGAGTGCGCTGACCACATCATTAAGAGCGGTGCCAATAAAAACAGCACTGTCATTAATAATGGAATGTTCCCCAGAACTGCAATAGAGGCAAGGGCCAAAATTACTAACCAGGGAGGGGCTGCATGTGAGCTTCCAAGTCCAACTTGGTGCCAAGATTCAAAATAGCTACGCCACAGATCTCGAGCTCCACTTGGTGAAGCTGCAAGTGCGCCGCCCATCAAATTACCAATGCGATCACGCGAAGCAATTAAAGTAAATACGCTCATTAATAGGTAGCCCAGTATTTCCGGCTTTCGCAAAATATTTATCCATTGATTGCTTTTTGTTGGAACCAATAAATCTTCTTCATCAAGGCTTTCTATGGAGGAATTTGTAGAAATTTCTGCAACTGGAATTATTTTCGAGCGTAAAGTTTCAACCACGTTTGCTGCCGTAAGTCTTATTTGAGACCAACGCGGTGGTATGTATGCAGAGATAATTCGAGGTGAGATTAAACGTTTAGATTTTCGATCTTTTCGCGCTTTAATTAATGTTGCTGGCCGAAAGACTAAAGTTGCGACAGCCAATAATTCGTCAGCGGCATAACCAGGCAATTTAGCTAGAAGAAAACCTAGTGAACGAGCAATTGCAGAACTAAAAATTTGCAGCGTCAGCCAAGGCATCATCCACCAGGAAGAATTAGCCAGTAATACATAAGCCGCATTTCGGCGATCAAGCAGTAAAGGTCGATTCAATAATGCACCTTCTACATCAACGCTTCGGCGCTCAGTTGCCGCAGCTTGTGCGTGATATGCAATGGCTTGGGTTGTTGCAATCACTGCGTGTCCGGCCACTCTAACTCGCCAACCAAAGTCAACGTCGTCACGGAACAACGCTAAATTTGAATCAAACCCATCTACTTCTTCAAAAATATCTCGTCGTATCAACGCACCGGCGGTACTTACCGCCAATACATCGTGAATTCCATCATGCTGACCTTGGTCATATTCCATTGTTTCTAGACCAGTCCAGCGAGCTCCATTACCGGCGATGCTTACGCCCGCTTCGAGTAAGTGAGTGTGGTCATGCCAACCCAAAAGTTTAGGACCGACCATTGCAACTTGTGGGCGGTCGTCGATTGCTTCAAGTAATTTTTCTAATGCAGTCGGTGCTGGTGCGCAATCATCATGAATGAGCCAAATCCATTCGCTACTGCCTTCAATGTGTGTAGGCATTTTTGCAACAGCAAGAGCAACTGCATCACCAAATCCACAGTTACGGTCAGCCGCAATTATTGGAATGCGCGCGGATTTAATTAATTTAGTTGACGTATCTAACGAACCCGTATCAACTGCGATTATTTGATCGATGGGCCGAGTTTGCGAAGCTAAAGCAGCAACAACTGCCGGTAACCACATTTCACCGTCGTGTGTAACAACGATTGCAGTAACGGAATGCTTATCTGCTGTAGCCACAGTTCAAACTATCTCTTAAAAAGTGGTGATTAAAAAGATTACGCAGAACGGCGCTTTAAGCGACGACGTTCACGCTCTGAGAGACCGCCCCAAATTCCAAAGCGTTCATCATGTGCGAGCGCATATTCCAAACACTCTGAGCGGACATCACAAGAAAGACATACGCGTTTTGCTTCACGAGTGGAGCCACCCTTTTCTGGAAAGAATGCCTCTGGATCTGTTTGCGCGCACAAGGCCCGCTCTTGCCATGAGAGTTCAATACTCTCGCCAGTTGCTAAAGTGATTTTTGGGCCAGTTGTGGGGGTTGGGGAGTTCGTGGCTTCAGGTTTAATCGGCATTGTCGATTCTCCTTGAATAACGTCTTGTCTCATCCCTCGTGGAAAAGACTTGCTTAGGAGTGAATTACACGCGTGTAAGTCCCATAAGTCAAGTGCGGGTACCCCTAGTTCTTATTAAATTTACGCTCAAATCACTGGGGGATAGAAATAATTTCACTATTTGTGACGAAAGCCGCCGATATTTGCGCAGAATTTTCAATAATCGCCCCGGCAGCTACGAATGAGTCGACTATCGCACAATCGCGGCCAATGCTCGCCCCGGCTTCGATGATGGAACCAGAAATATGTGCGCCGTCGGCAATTACCGCACCGTGGGAAATACAACTGCCTTTATCGATGACTGCGCCTGGATCTACGTGTGCACCTTTCATTATCAAACTATCGCCAGTGCGGGTGTGAACAAGATCTGGTGTCAACGCCGATGCATCTGCGGCGCCAGTAACAAGATCAATTGAACCTTTTAATAACGCTTTGGGTGTTCCAATATCTAACCAATAAGAATCATCAATAAAACCGAAGACTTTTCCATGGTTTGCAACTAATTCTGGAAAAACCTGCCGCTCAACGCTTATAACTTCATCCAACGGAATAGTCTCAATTACAGATGGTTTGAAAACATAACAGCCTGCATTAATTGTATTTGTAATTGGATTTTCCATTTTTTCTAAAAATGCAGTTACGCGGCCATCGGAATCAGTTGGCACACAACCATATGGTCGCGCATCATCTACTGCGGTTAAATGCAATGTTACATCGGCTTTATTTAATTCATGTTCTTTGATTTGTTGTGAAAGATTGTGTGAGCTTAGGACATCCCCATTGAAAACAACTACTGATTGATCGGTAGGAAGAAGTTTCGCGGCATTTCGAATGGCTCCCCCCGTACCAAGAGGTTTAGTCTCAACTGCATACATAATTTTCATTCCCCATCGTGAACCATCACCAAAATAAGGTGTAAAAACCTCCGATAAATACGATGTAGCTAACACAATTGTGGTTATGCCAGCTCTTTTTGCCATTGCAAGTTGATGCTCGGTTACAGGGAGTCCTGCAACAGTGAGCATTGGTTTCGGAGAATTTTTAGTCAGCGGCATTAGTCGTGTACCAAAACCGCCCACTAATAGAATCCCAACGGCCATTATTTAAGCCTCTAAGCGCATTACTGCTTCGGCAATTTGTGCGTCAGTTACCGTCAAGGCGATACGAATATGGTTTTTACCCTTTTCGCCATAGAAGGATCCAGGGGTTGCAAGAATTCCCCGTTGAGCTAACCAATCAACACTTGTCCAAGCATCTTCATCGCGCGTACACCATAAATATAAACCAGAGTTGCTGTATTCAATTTTAAATCCACATGCTTGCAAAGCTGGACGCAGTGCATCACGTCGCGCGTTGTATCGAGCACGTTGTTCGGCAACATGTTTGTCATCACCAAGTGCAACTGTCATCGCTTTTTGAACTGGAAGTGCGACCATCATTCCGGCGTGCTTTCGTAGTTCACGAATTTTGGCAATGAGCGCTGGATCTCCCACCATGAAAGCGGCTCGATAACCTGCCATTGAAGAGCGCTTGGATAAAGAATGAAGCGCCAAAATATTTTTATTATCTCCACCAGTTAATGCCATGACTGAAGTAGAAACCGCGGTGTGATCAAATTCTAAATAGCACTCATCCGAAATAAGAATTGAATTATTAGCTCGGGACCAGTCAATGCAAGCTTTAATTTCAGCAACAGTGTGAACTCTGCCGGTTGGATTTGAGGGTGAATTCAACCACGCTAAATCTGCGGCTGGCCAAGTAAGTGCATCAATACCAACTGGCATTGATTGCGCTTGGGCAATCAATGCGCCGACGTGATACGTGGGATATGCAATCTCTGGAATTAGAACTTTCTTGCTTTCAACAATTGTGGGTAACCAAGCAACTAATTCTTTTGATCCAATTACTGGTAAAACATCAAATTCACCAGTTGCGCCAAGTCGTTCAATTGCCCATTTTTTAATTGCGGCCCGAAGTTCTGGGGTTCCAGCAGTGACTGGATAACTGGGAGAATTTGCGGACTCACGTAATGCTGCTTGAATAAAATCAGGCGTCGGGTCTACGGGTGTTCCAACAGAAAGATCGATTATTCCCGCTGGGTGCGAGCGCGCTTTATCGCCATAAGGGGCAAGCGCATCCCAGGGGAAATCTGGGAGTGATGAGCGCAAGAAAACTTACTCGCTCTTAGGAGGCAAGGCTTTTACTAAGGCATGGTCAGTATGTGTTGCCCCAACCTTGTTAGCTCCGCCAGGTGATCCAATTTCAACAAAGAATTCGGTATTAACTTTTCCAAACTCTTTCCACTGTGGTGGTACATCATCTTCATAGTAAATAGCTTCGACTGGGCAGACCGGCTCACATGCACCGCAGTCGACACACTCATCGGCTTGGATGTACAACATGCGATCACCCTCATAAATGCAGTCCACAGGACATTCGGCGATGCAGGATTTATCTTTCACATCGACACATGGTTGGGCGATCACATAAGTCACGACTAGCCTCCGTAAGAAGTATTGGTAATCAACTCCCCGATTCTAATCACATCCACTCTCCAAGGGCGATATTTGAAGTTAAGGATTATCGTTGAGCCATGTCTGATGGACTCCACGACCGTTTCGCCGCCTTGATAGGCAAGCGCGTCACAATCCGCTTGCACGAGCCCGAGGGTGGATTTCGTGACATTGTCGGCTACCTAGAGTCCCCCATAACGCTTCGCAATCGCCATGGAAAGCTCATCGAGTTTTCGCATAGTGAGATTGCGCTGTGGAAAGAAGTGGTTGAAAAAAAGTGACACTCTCTCTTTATGACACCGCAAGCCGAAATCTGCAAGATGTTAAATCCACCGATGGGGTCACTCGAATTTATTGTTGCGGACCAACAGTTTACCGCGATGCGCATGTTGGAAATTTAAGAACTTTCTTGCTTGCCGATCTAGTCCGGCGAACTTTAGAAATTTCTGGGCACACAGTAGAACTGATTCAAAATATTACCGATGTCGGTCACATGTCAGAAGACATAAATGAGACTGAAGATAAAATGCTAGCGCAGGCATCTCTAGAAAAAACTGATCCTTTTGAGATCGCGCGAAAATATGAAAGCCATTTCCATTTGGACTTGAACCGCTTAAACATCACAGCTGCCGATAAATATCCACGGGCAAGTGAATCAATTTTGCTCATGCAAGAAATGATTGCGGAGCTTATACGGACTGGTTTTGCTTATGTAGGTGATGATGGCAGTGTTTATTTTGATGCGCGTGCTTTTGCCAGTTATGGTGCAATCAGTGGTAACCGATTAGATGCACTTAAGCCCGGCCACCGCTATGAATATTCAGAGGATGGCGCAAAACGTTTTCATGCAGATTGGGCTCTATGGAAAGCTGCCGGTAATCGCACTGAGATGGTGTGGGACTCACCGTGGGGATCGGGGTTTCCAGGCTGGCATATCGAATGTTCGGCAATGTCATTACATTTTTTGCATTCCCATATTGACTTACACATTGGTGGAATTGATTTGAGATTTCCCCACCATGAAAATGAACGTGCGCAATCCAATGCAATTACTGGAAATGAGGCTGTAGATCTCTGGTTACATGGAGAACACTTACTATTTGAGGGTCGCAAGATGTCAAAAAGTGCGGGAAATGTCGTGCTTCTCAAAGATGTTATTGAACAAGGTTTTGACCCGCTGGCTGTGCGGCTTTGTCTTCTAGAAAATCGCTATCGATCTCAAATGGATTTAACGTGGCAATCAATCAAAGCCGCTGATATGACTTTAAAACGTTGGAGACGAAAAATTCAGGAATGGGGAGTTCAAGCTGATGTACGAGATAGTCAATTCATTTCAATAATTGAAAATGATCTTGATACTCCTAAGGCAATTCAATATCTGCGTGCAGTTGAAAAAGATGAATCACTTACAAATCGCTCAAGCATCTTTTTATTTGCCGATAAGGTTTTGGGTCTTGATTTATCGCGCACTGAAGATATTAAGCCTCTCTCGGCTACTCAGGAAGATCTACTAGCGCAACGCGACATAGCTAGAAATGAAAAAAAGTGGAGTGAGAGTGATCAACTCAGAGTTCAATTAGAAGAAACCGGATTAGATATTTTCGATACTCCTGATGGGCAAAAATGGGCTTGGCGCTAAGCCGGCAAAAGAATCGCAATTACTAAAGCTAAGAAACCCATATTCATCAGTGAAACACCAATTGCACTTCCGGAAATCAAATACTCATCGTTAATCCCCGGAAATCCAGCGCGTAGAACTACAACTGTCCACGCTATGGCGGCAGTAATACGTAATAGTCGGCCACCCCACATACGACCAATACTCCAAATGCCAACGAGGGTAGAAATAAGAACAAGAATTAAACCAAAAGGAACCACCGAGGCATGTAAGAAAACTGAACCAGCGCCTAAGCCCGCCCCAATTACTATTGAATAAATAAAGCGCATTAAAGAATAATCCCTGCAGTTAAGTCGCTTTCTCTGCCAAGTGAATCAAATGGTTCACCCTTTACGCCTTTAACCAACGTGTAGTACTCGTGACCCCACACTTGTTGCCCTAAGTTGTTAGAGAGTGCAAAGAATGGACCATCTAGGGCGATCTGAGTGGCATGCGCTTTCATTGCATTCATCTTTGCATCAACAAATGCCGTGCCATCAATCAAAGTTGTTACTAATGAATCATCCTTAGCAAAAGGCAGGTCGTCCACGTTATCTGTACCAAAAAAATCAGAACCAATTTCCTTCATTTTCGCAATACCTTCGGCAAGTACAGATTTGGGCATGGTGTTCCAATAGATTTTCTGAATCTGCCATTGTGATAATTCACTAGCCCTCATTGCGACCTGATGTGCCTTGATATGGTCTGGGTGGCCATAACCACCGATTTCATCGTAAGTAATTAAAATGTGCGGTTTAATTTCCTCAATAACTTCGACTAACTGTTTAGCCGCAACATCAAGGTCCACTTGCCAAAATACATCCGGACGATTGTTCGGTTCAGTTCCCATCATTCCGCTATCGCGATAGTGGCTCAAGAATCTAAAGTCTGTAATACCCAGTACCTTCATAGCGTTAGCTAATTCAATTTCTCGATGTTGGCCTAAACCATCTTGCTCGCTGCTGGCTAAGTATGAGAGTTCTGGAACTAGAACTTCTCCCTCTTCGCCACGAGTACATGTTACTAAAGTTACTTGTGCGCCAAGAGTTGAGTAAAGCGCCATGGTTGCACCATTGTTAATAGTCTCATCATCAGGATGTGCATGTACTAACAAGATTCGATATCCGGCGTATGTACTTTTCATAACTTCTCCCATGCAACTATTCCTCCACGTAAATGACGTGAATTTGTGAAACCATTTTTCTGAATTATCTCGAGGCACTGTGCGGATCGAATTCCAGAATGACAGTGAAGAATAATCTCTTTATTCCTCGGAAGTTGGGCTAACGCGCTTGCATCTGCAAATAACCCTGAAGGAATTAGAATGGAGTTTGGAATACGTGAGTGATCAAATTCTTCAGGTTCACGTACATCAATCAAAATGAAGTCATCAGCAGCAGAAATTTTATTCTGAAGCTCACTTGCTGAAATTTCAGCTCCCCTCACGTTTCCACAAAAAACTTCATAGTCGTCTAAAAGTCTCGTCTGGGTTGGATTTTCACTACATAATGAACATGAAGGATCTTTTCGGATTTCAACTTTTGTGAAGTTAGATTCAAGGGAATCAAAGACCAATAACTTTCCGATCTGTAAATCCCCTATTCCGGTTATGGCTTTAATAACCTCATTAACTTGAAGTGAAGCAATTGAGGCACACGTTACTCCTAGGACTCCTGCCTCAGCGCAATTTTGAACTGAGCCCGGCGCTGGTGGAACTGGATGAACGCACCGATAGCAAGGCCCATATGTATTCCAGAAAATTGCGGCTTGCCCATCAAAGCGATTGACCGAACCCCATGCATAAGGCTTATTAAGCAATACAGCAACGTCATTAATTAAATACCGCGTTGCAAAGTTATCGGTGGCATCAATAATGATGTCAAAGTCTGAAAAAATCTCGAGTGCATTTGAATTATCCAGCCGAGTAATAAATGTAACCACTTCGACAAAAGGATAAGCCTGGTTTATTTTATGTTGGGCAACTTCAGCTTTTTTCTTGCCGATATCTAACTTTCCAAAAAGTATCTGGCGATGCAAATTACTTTCATCTACCGTATCGAAATCTACAATCCCAAGTGTTCCAACTCCGGCAGCTGCTAAGTAAAGTAAAGCTGGGGAACCAAGTCCGCCAGCACCCACACATAAAACACGTGCATGCTTTAAACGCGATTGGCCATCCAGAGAAAGTTCAGGAATAACAATCTGGCGACTGAAATGACGTTGTTCATCGGCGCTAAGGACTAAACCTGGGTTAACTAGCGGAGGAACTTTCATAGGGTCGCAATTCTGCCTTAATCACGCATGTGTTGCTACATCTATTAGCGCATTAACGATGCAGCCTCTACGATTACGCCAATGAGCAATTTAGATGCATCAAATAAGGCACGCTTGCCACGCGATGAGCGACGAGCCTTATTGCTCTCAGCAGCCTTAGAGGTTTTCACTGCAGCGGGTTATCACTCGGCGGCAATGGATGAAATCGCTGATCGAGCCAATGTAAGTAAGCCGGTTTTGTATCAGCATTTTCCATCAAAGCTTGAGCTGTACTTGGCGGTGCTTGATTTGCACATTGATTCTTTAGTTTTTGAAATTCAGAAAGCAATTGCTTCAACGCCAGATAATGCCAATCGTGTGCATGCAACGGTAGATGCTTATTTTGCTTTCATCGAAAAAGAAGGTGAAGCGTTTCGACTTCTTTTTGAAAGTGATATGAGCGTTGAACCTTCGGTTCGGGAACGATTAAACCGAATGACCTATGACTGTGCTGCAGCAGCAAGTGCAGTGATTTCAATTGATACAGGTCTGCCTAAAGAGGCGTCAATGCTTCTTGGAGTAGGAATGATCGGTTATGCCCAAGTAACTGCACGGCATTGGCTAGACCGTGACAGCACATTAACTAGAGAACAAGCCGTTGAATTAGTCAACAACCTCATGTGGAGAGGTATTTCCGGTTTTCCACGCAATTAACTCCGATAGGATTACATGTATGAGCACCACTAATAATAAAATTTCTGGCGCTGCTTAACGTGTCAAAAACTTTCGCAGAACTCCCATTACGCCCCCAAACCATTGAGGCCCTTCATGCCCATGGTTTTATCGCCCCGTTTGCAATCCAAGAAATGGTCCTACCCATCGCGCTCAGTGACGGTGATGTGATTGGCCAAGCGAAAACCGGAACGGGAAAAACTCTTGCTTTTGGTGTTCCAGTAATTGAACGTGTCATTGCACCCAATGATCCTGAATGGAAAGATTTCGAACACAAAGGCATGCCGCAAGTTTTGATAGTGGTGCCGACTCGAGAACTCTGTACTCAAGTTACTAAAGACATCGAAGAGTTAGCTAGTAATCGCGGAATTCGTACATTAGCGGTCTATGGCGGTAGAGCTTTTGAACCACAAATTGAAGCTTTGCAAGCCGGAATAGAAATTGTGGTTGGAACACCAGGGCGCTTGCTGGATTTATCGCGCCAAGGTCAGCTGCGCTTGAAACAGGTTTCTCGCCTGGTTTTAGATGAAGCTGATGAAATGTTAGATCTTGGATTCCTGCCAGACGTAGAAAAGATTTTGGCGAATACACCAAATCGAATGCAAACAATGCTTTTTTCAGCAACGATGCCGGGCGACATCATTGCCCTAGCGCGACGATTCATGAATCAGCCGATACATATTCGCACGCAAGACAGTGAAGATGAAGGCGCTGTTGTAACACGCATTAAACAACATGTTTTACGAGCACATGCCATGGATAAGATTGAAATGCTGGCACGAATTTTGCAAGCCGATGGCCGTGGACCAACTATGGTTTTTTGCCGAACTAAACGTACCTGTCAAAAGACTGCAGAAGATTTACTCGAGCGTGGATTCAAAGCTGCACCAATCCATGGAGATTTAGGGCAGAGCGCACGTGAAAAAGCTTTGTCTGATTTCAAGGCTGGAAAATCTGATGTGCTAGTTGCAACCGATGTTGCTGCACGAGGAATCGATATTGACGGAATAACTCATGTTATTAATTATCAATGCCCAGAAGATGAAAAAACTTACGTGCACCGGATTGGCCGAACCGCTCGAGCCGGTGCAGATGGAATTGCCGTTACTTTTGTTGATTGGGATGAACTAGCTCGATGGAAAATGATTAATCAAACTCTTGATCTAGGTTTAGCCGAGCCCGAAGAAACTTATTCTTCTTCTCCGCACTTGTATGAAGTCTTAAATATTCCAACTGGATCCACTGGTCGGGTTAGCAAAGCTAAACCCGTTGTAGAAAAGAAGGCTGAAATAAAGCCACGTGTCGAGCGAACTCGCACGCGAACTAAGAAATTTAAAGATAGTTAATTCTGAACAAAGATGCGGATGGCATTAACTAACATCTGAACCGCAATTGCTGCAAGAAGTAAACCGGCGATTCGAGCAACAAGGGTTACGCCCGCTTCTTTGATAACTTTTAAGATTGTTGTGGACGCCATTAATGCCACCGCAATTGCAATGTGCACCGCTATAACTGCAGCTATTAAACCGATTGCCATGCTGGCACCATGCACTTGTTGAACAAAAATCATGGTTGCAACGATTGCACCTGGTCCGGCAAGTAGGGGCGTGCCTAGTGGAACTAAAGCAATATTGGAATCCGCCGCCTCTCCCCGACCGCTTCCTTTTCCACCTGTGAGCAAATCAAGTGAAATTAAAAGTAGTAGCAATGCTCCAGCTGCCTGCATCGCGGCAATTGAAACATTGAGATAACTCAAAATAAAGCGGCCAAATAAAGCAAATATTGAAATGACTAACAATGAAACTCCGGCAGCCTTTACCGCTAATAACCTGCGGGCTTTCGAAGATTTATCGGCAACTAAAGCTAGAAAAACCGGCGTTGCCCCAGGCGGATCCATAATTACAAAGAGTGTTACAAAACTTTGAACCGCAAAAGTTAAAGCGCTAATTTTCATGCTCGTACAACCCTTCGTTTATCTGCGTGGGATTCCAATTTTTCCCATTGCGATGGGTCCGTATGAAACTCTGCTAACGAGTTGAGTTTACCGCTTCCGTGATAGTCGCTGGAGCCAGTTATTACTAAATCTAACTCCCTCGCAATCTGGCGTAACATTTCGCGTTCATCAGGATTTTGATCACGATGATCAACTTCAATTCCATTTAAGCCTGCAGTGACTAACTCTTGGAAGTCACTTGCTTGAAGAATTACTCCTCTGCGTGATGCAAAAGGATGGGCAATAACGGCAACGCCACCGGCACGGCGAATCATGGCGATTGCTTCGGCTGGAGTTGGGGCGGCGTGCGAAACATAGAACTCTGATTCGTTATTGAGCATTCCCTGGAAAGCTTCATCACGCGAATTTATAATGCCTTTATTTACAAGTGCATCAGCTAAATGCGGGCGACCTAAAGTTGCACCTTCAGGTCGCGCAGCTTCAACATCATCCATTGAGATGTCTATTCCAGCGCTCTGCATTTTTGCAATCATTTTGCGCATCCGGGGTAACCGTCCATCGCGCGTTTCTTCCAACATTTCTTGAATACCTGCATGTTTTGCATCAAATAACAGACCCAACATGTGCACGCTAATTCCATCTTCGGTCAAGCATGAAATCTCGCTGCCAAGGGCTAACGCTAAATTTCCTCGCAGAGTTTGTGCGGCCTCTTCCCAACCAGATGTCGTGTCATGGTCAGTAATGCCAAGCACAGTTAATCCCTGGGCAATTGCTTTGTTAACTAACTCTCGGGGACTATCTGTGCCATCACTTTTATTTGTATGGGTATGAAGATCAATCATGGGTTCAGTTCCGTTGCAGAGTTTCTGGAACGCGTGACAACTAAAACACAGCCAATCAAAATCAGCGCAATTCCAGGGAGAATTCCAAGTGGAGGTGATTGACCTAACCACCAAATGGCCAATAAGGAACTAACTGGAACTTCGAAAAAGATAATGAGGGAAACTATTGCCGGTGAGACACGTTTAAGTGCGGCATTGAACATGGAGTGACCAAGTATTTGTGCACCAAAAATTAAGCCCAATAAAATCCACCATTCGCGGGCTTTGAAATGGAAAACTGGAAATCCCATAATTAATGCCATAGGAAGTGCAGTAAGTGCACAAACAAAGTAACAAATAGATGTGTAGACCGTGGTTTCAACGCTTCGTTGTGCTTTAGATCCAGCCATCATATAAACCGCAGCAAGAGCAGCTGAAAGTAAGGCAGCGATGTCACCAAAAAATGAGCGTAAAGAAATGTGCAGATCAATACCTGAAATTAATAAAACACCTGAAAAACTTACAATCATTCCGAGCCAAGCTTTAGAGGGAATGTGGCCGCCGCTAAGTTTTACAAAGATTGCAGCAAAGATAGGTTGAAGTGCAACCAGCGCGGTACCGGCAGCAACACTTGTCCAACGCATTGCAAGAAAGAAACCGACGAAATGGATTGCTAAAACAAAACCAGCAAGTACCGCCCACTTAACTCCATCACGGTGTTTTGGGTGCCGTAATGCAAATGGAATCGTGAGTAATGAACCACCTAAATTTCTCCAAAAAATCAAAGTCGGGATTGGCATCGCACTCATAGCAATTAAAGGTCCAGAAGTACCAATTCCTAGAATTCCAACACCTAAGCGAATTAAATCGGGACGAGCCGGAATTGCTGTGTGGCTATCGCGCGTCTCTTCACTCATGAGACAAAGGTACCGAATGAATTAAGGAGTGATGCCCAATCGAACGCCAACTAAAGATTTAGCGCGTTTAACTAGTTTTTCGGCTATCTCAAAAATAGCTTGGGCGGCTTGCGAATCTGGATCCGCTTCTACTAATGGAACTCCATCATCGCCGCCTGTGCGAAGTGCTGGACTAAATGCAATTTTTCCTAAAAGCGGTACATCGCTACCGACAAGGGCTGATAGTCGGCGAGAAGTTTCTTCTCCCCCACCTTCACCAAAGAGTGAAATCTTCTCGCCACATGTTGGACAAGGAAACTCGGACATATTTTCGATAACACCAATAACACGCTGATGAATTTGATGTGCAATTCGCCCTGCGCGTTCGGCAACTTCAGCTGCAGCAACTTGGGGAGTTGTAACAACAACTATTTCAGAGTTAGGAATTAATTGGCCGAGCGAAATAGCTAAATCACCCGTTCCTGGTGGGAGATCAATTAACAAAACATCTAAGTCGCCCCAGTAAGCATCAGACAGTAATTGCTCAAGGACTCTATGCAACAGCGGTCCTCTGTAAGCAACTGGATCAGAGCGCTCGGGTTTAAACATTTCCATTGATACGGTTTTAACACCGAAAGATTCAAGCGGAATAAATAATTGGTCAATGGCAGTTGGTCGCTGGCCAATCAATCCCATCAAACGTGGAATCGAGTGACCATAAACATCGGCATCCAAAATGCCTACTTGTAAACCCTTTTTAGCAAGTGCAATTGCAAGATTTGCAGTGACAGAGGACTTTCCTACGCCGCCTTTTCCAGAAGCTATACCGATTACTCGTGTCAGTGATTCGGGTTGGGCAAAGGGGATAGTTTTTTCACGACCGTTACGAACAACTTTTTTAACATTATCTCGTTGGTCTTGGGACATAACACCGAAAGTTAAATCTATGTTCTTAACACCTTCGACGGTTTTTATTGCAGTAGTAATGTCGGTGCGTAAACGATCTTGCATTGGGCAGCCTGAAATTGTAAGCAAAACTTTGATTGTTACATCACCGTTTACTTCAGTTAAATCCTCAACCATTCCAAGATCAGTAATGGATCTGTGGAGTTCGGGGTCTTGAACTTTTGTTAAAGCTTCGGACAGAGCGTCAATAAGACTCATATAAGGTCTGGATCTATCTTTGCGGCGGGGCGCGAAGTTTTAGCCACGGGAGCCTCATCTAGTAAATCGCCTAATTGCTTCTTAACAAAAGTTTTTGGGTGCAAATCTTGAGGCTGTAGGTTTTCAAAACCGGGCCCTAAGTTCTCGCGAAGCTCTGCAGTTGCAGTTTGAGTTAATGCACGAATCTTTTTTACCCACTGGGCAGCTTCGGCAGCAGCTTTTGGTAAACGTTCAGGACCTAGCAGAATCATTCCCAACACTGCTAAGCCTAAAATTTCTCCGGCACCAAAATCAAAGAACATGAGGGAAGCCTACCTGCAATACCGCTCTTAATTCTTCGCAGCAATTAAGGTCAACATGGCCGTTGCCTCTTTAGCATTGCGGGTATATGTGACTTTGACTGAGTCTCCGACGTTTTTCGAGCGCACAGCAACAATGAGCTCATCGGGGGAATTAATTGTGCGATCTTCAAATTTAGTAATAATGTCCCCAGCATGTAATCCAGCCTTTGCAGCTGGGCCACCCGCCAAAATTGCCGCTGGAGTATTAGCAATTAGCGCACCCGAGCCATTGAAATTCATGTCAAGTGAAACGCCAAGAATTGGATAGGTTGCTTTACCGGATTTAATTAATTGATCGGCAGTCTTTTTTGCTTGATTTATTGGAATTGCAAAACCCAAACCGATTGATCCAGTTTGAGAAGTAGAACCTAATGATGCAATTGCAGAATTCACTCCAATCACTGCACCCGTTGCATCAACAAGTGGGCCTCCAGAATTACCCGGATTAATCGCAGCATCAGTTTGCAGTGCATTAATAAATGAGTTATCTACACCCGAATCCCCCGCCATTACTGGACGATTCTTGGCACTGATAATTCCAGAAGTGACTGTTCCTGATAATCCAAGTGGAGAGCCAATGGCTATTACGGCATCACCGACTGCGACATTGTCACTGTTACCAAATTCAAGTGCAGGCAAATTTGTTGCATTAATTTTAACTATTGCCAAGTCATATGAAGCATCACGGCCAACAATTGTTCCGTCATAAACATCTCCATTATTTAATGTCACTCGTAAAGTTCCAGAACCATCGGCAACATCGGCAATCACGTGATTGTTGGTCAAAATATAACCATTACTATCAAAAACGAAACCTGATCCAGTGCCTCCGCCTTGACTAGAACGGGTATTGATTGAAACAACTGAAGGTAAAACTCGCTTAGCAATTCCAGCTACAGAATCTGGCGCACGTTCAATTGTGCTTGAGGAGTTAACAATATTTGCATTGTGAAAGATATTTCCCCCAGAGGCATTAACTCCAAGGAACCCACCGACGCTACCGGCCAATAAAGCTACTAATACAACACCGCTTCGATTTCGATTCTTTCGTGTTGGTGTCTCCCACCAAGGTTGAACTACAGCAGGTGTTTCCTTTCTTGGAAAAATCATGTTCATATCTTGCTACAACTTAGTAGCAACTAACAATCCATCTCCAGCTGGAATCAAAGTACTCACCCAATGTTCTGTGTCATTCTTAATGATTTTCCCAGCATCGCGAAGCGCTACCGTTTTTGGGTCTCTTTGGGCTGGGTCATTTACTTTCGAGCCACCGAAAAAATTATCAATCACTAAAGTTCCACCACTTCGCAATATGCGCTGGGCTTCGCCGATTACAAAAGTTAAATCCTCTGGATTATGGCGTAAAACAACTAAGTCATAAGCGCGGTCGGTGAGTTTAGAAATAACATCTAAAACTGAATTGGTGATTAATCTATAGCGATTTTGGGCAATATCGGCATCGGCAAAAGCTAATTTTGCGATCTGCGTGTGTTCCATCTCGTCATCAATTGATGTCAGTGTTCCACTATTAATCATGCCGTCCAGGAGCCATAAACTTCCAACACCGGAACCAGTTCCAACTTCGACAACGGCTTGAGCCGACAAAGTGAAAGCTAAATGTCGAAGATATGCCCCAACTCCTGGAGTCGCATCGATGGCTCCAACTTCGACTCCCCGTGCGCGAGCTTGAGCTTTGAAATGATCTTCAACAATAAAACTTTCGGCGTACACATGTGGGTCAGTTTTCATCGCAGATTCATAATCCACTCAGTAAGTAGACGAACTCCAAAACCTGTGCCACCTTTTGGATTCTCTCCAGCATCAATTTCACTTCGACCGGTGCCGGCAATATCTAAATGAAGCCAGCGGCGGTTACCGGCAAAATTTTCGAGAAATAGCGCGGCTATAACTGAGCTAGCAGAATATTTAATTTTTCTTGATATATGGTTGAAATCGGCGATATCGCTCACTAAACCATCTTTGTAATCATCGACCAATGGCATGTGCCATACGCGATCACCTGAAGCTTCGCCAGCTTTTTCAAAATCTCGCGCTAATTTTTCATCTCGCGTATACATCGCGGCATACTGTCGACCAAGTCCCACGGTAATTGCACCAGTCAACGTTGCAATATCAATTAAATAATCTGGATCAAGATTTTTATCGGCATAAGCTAAGCCATCGGCTAAAACGAGCCGACCTTCAGCATCGGTATCGCTGACTTCTACAGTTGTTCCGCCGTAGTGCGTAATTACATCGCTGGGCCGTTGGGCAGTGCCAGAGATTGCATTTTCAGCACACATCATTAAAGCAGTAACACGTACATTGGGCTGTAAATCTTCAAGGGCCGTCAAAGTTGCAAGAATTGCCCCCGCCCCACTCATATCGCTCTTCATCGGAATCATAAGATCGTAAGGGCGCTTTAAATTAATTCCGCCGGTGTCAAAAGTAATTCCTTTACCTACGAGCACAACATGTGGCAGAGCTTGATGTGAGTTTTTCTTACCTGCTGGTGCGTAGGAAACTTCTATAAAACGTGGACCGGGTTTGGGCGAGGAGTTACCTACTGCACGCAAGCCACCAAACTCTTTTAGTTCTTTTCCAGCTAAAACTTTAACTTTTAATCCTGTACCTTGCGCAAACTCTTGAGCTTTTGTAGCCATCCACGCAGGAGTCTTAATATTAGATGGCGTTTGGGCTAAATCTCGAGCACGCGTAATTGCTTTTGCAATGGCGATAGCAGGATTAATTCCCTCTTTCTCATCGGTTGCAACTAAGAAAGTTGGCGTGCCCGCAGGTGTTCCAGTTTTTAAATTCCATAAGTAAGCACCGAGAGTCAGTGCAATTGCATGGGCTTTAATCTCGGCGCTCTTACTTGCACAAGCAGTGTAAACAGTAGTTTGCTTGCCACGGACTTTTCGTGCGATTGAAGTTCCGGCTATTCGAAATGATGCAAGTGAGCCATCACCAATACCAACTAAGAACAAGCGATCAACTTGAGCGCTTTCGGCGCTGACTGGTATTTCAAATAGTTCGCCAGCTTTGCCTGTGGGTTTAAAAAAAGAAAGTTCATCGACAAGTGATACACCAAAAAACTTTTCGATTTCTGCGATGAACTCTTTAGGACCTGTGAATGAAAAAGCACCGTCTGAATTTTTGGTGAATGCCAAGGCAATGGAGTCAGCATTAATAGCAGCTGAGAGTTGAACCTTTGCAGATTTTAATATCCAGGACATGCGTTCAAGGCTATCGCCTGTTATTGATTTACTTCTTAACTAATGCGACCGCGGCATGCAAAGCGGCGCTGAGATTATTTGCTTCTTCTGAGTTGAGTTCGACCACTAGGCGGCCACCACCCTCAAGAGGAATACGCATCACCAAAGAGCGAGCCTCCTTTGTAACCTCCATTGGACCATCACCGGTACGAGGTTTCATGGCTGCCATGTGAGGACTCCTTTAAAAGCTGAGGTAGGGAAGTGCAAGAGGAGAAGTATCTCGTATTTAGCGCGCTAGTGCGAAATCCACGTGGGGCTTACATGCCTAGGGCTGCGCTCAATCGCGCCTTTCCGCTGGTAATAACGGCCTCAACTGAGCGAGATGGAACCTTAAGCAGTGTTGCAATCTCGGCAGCTGACATTGACTTCAAATAGTGCAAGGTCAAGATGGTTCTTTCTTCTTCAGGCAACGCGGCAAGCACCTGGGCCAAAGTGGTGGGCTTACTCATGGTTCTAAGGTTACTGGGCAATCAATGGCTAGTGCCTCAAGGGCCTTCTACTGGAATGTTCGAGCAAATCGAGCCAGTGAAATTCGAACGCCTAGAAACAAGGCTGGCTTGATCAACACAAAAAGAATTCGGGGGGCAACTACATCTTCTGACCAATCAAATGCAACCGAGGTTGGAGTTAATTCTCTCAAATGAAACCTACCAGTGCCTTTGATAATTTTTCCAGTATGAACAACATCGCACGTATGCGGCGGTTCCCACTTTGTTACTTCCATGGTGTCCAAAATTCCCAATCGGCCCATTCCCGTGAATGCGCTAATTGCGGTGCCAACACCTTCAGTTACGTGTGATGTTACCCAGACTTTTGTTTGGAGCATCCAATCGCTTTGCTTTTCCCATTGTGCAAGTTCTTCCCACACGACTTCAATCGGAGCATTAATCGTCAGAGTAATTGCAATGTGATTTTTTATTACTTTGAACATTGAGTAATTGCATCTTGCGTCGTAGTTGTCCAGGAAATTAATTCACGCATCCCGGGCTTTATGAAATTTTCCTTTTCTAAGTGGGCGACTAATTCATGTAGCGGATTATAAATTCCAAATGGGTCAAGAATTACTACCGGCTTATTATGAAATTTTAAATAGCGGCCAACCCAAATTTCAAAAAACTCTTCTAAAGTTCCAGCGCCGCCCGGCAAAGTAATAAATGCGTCGGCAATATCGGTGATTAAAGCTTTACGCTCGCCCATTGTTTCTACAACGTGTAACTCATCATTGTCGTGATCTGCAAATTCAATATCAACTAATGCTTGAGGGATTACACCAACTGTACGCCCGCCAGCTTCGCGAGCTCCGCGAGAAACTGCGCCCATCATAGAAATGTGTCCACCACCTGTAACTAACTCCCAGGATTGTGCCGCCACTGCCTGGCCTAAATCGTAGGCAAGGTCAACATATTTCTGATCAATCGTTGGCGAAGACGAGCAAAAGACTGCAATGCGCATGCCCGCAAGGATAGGGGTTAGGCTTAGGACATGACGACCATAGCTTCAGGCCACGGAATCGCAACAGTTGCTCAAGGCAAAATCCTTGATGTCTGGTTTCCATCACCGGTTCTTAATCCTTTATCGGCTTCGGTTCCCCCTGAACTACTTGCACTAGTCGGAAAAGATGATGATCGCGGCGTTGCGCGTGAAATTGTCAGTCTTCAAATAGATACAACTGTGGCACCGGCCGATGCAGCCGATGCTTATTTACGTTTGCATTTACTCTCACATCGATTAGTAAAGCCACATGGAGTTTCACTCGATGGAATTTTCGGTCTACTCAACAACGTTGTGTGGACTTCAGTTGGACCATGCGCTGTTGATGGATTTGAAATTACACGTGCACGATTAAAAGCAAAGTACCCACATGTCACTGTTTTTTCAGTTGATAAATTCCCTCGAATGGTTGATTACGTAGTTCCAAGTGGAGTTCGTATTGCAGATGCTGATCGCGTTCGACTAGGCGCACACTTAGCCTCTGGTACTACGGTCATGCATGAAGGTTTTGTTAACTTCAACGCCGGAACTCTTGGAACCTCTATGGTCGAAGGTCGAATTTCTGCTGGAGTAGTTGTGGGTGATGGCTCAGATATTGGTGGTGGAGCCTCAATCATGGGAACGCTCAGTGGCGGTGGTAAGGAAGTTATCTCAATTGGTGAAAAATCATTACTAGGAGCTAATTCAGGTTGTGGAATCTCATTGGGTAATAATTGCGTTATTGAAGCCGGTACCTATGTCACTGCAGCATCAAAAGTTCGCTTGCCTGATGGCGAAGTTGTAAAAGCCGCCGCACTTTCTGGAGCAAATAATCTTCTATTTCGTCGTAACTCATTAGATGGGGCACTTGAAGCGATTAATCGCACTGGTACATGGGGCGGACTTAATTCAATTTTGCACGCTAACTAAATCAAACCACGCTGAAGGTATTTTTGCTCTACTTCGAAAAGTTTCACCTTTAAGAACAACTTGTGCACCAGTGCTCGCTGTTGCTCGAATCTGAGCAACGGTTCCACTTTCATTTTTGCTCAATATTTCTAAAGTGACCACATCTGGTAATTTGAAAGCAGTAGCAACAACATTTTGAGAAACTACTCGATTCCACGTTACGAAGTTTGGATTCAAAGTTAAGTCCAAGGATCCAGGATCATCAACTGATTGGGTAAATGTTCTTGCACTCCCCCAAGCATTCTCCGCAGTTTCGGTTTTACCGCCCGAAGATGAGAAAAAATATGCAGTTATCGGCTGGCCGGATTGGGTAATTGTGAGACCAGCTGTATTGCTAACAACGTTTTTCCAAATCTGGCCATATTTCTTTTCGGTTTCTTTAGCGTAACCAACAAATACTTGATCAGTACTCTGTCCATATAAATCACAATCGCAAGCTGCGCGATAAATTCCAGCCTTGCTCAAGGCGTACGTGCGCGAAGCAATTGCTTGAGCTTCTAGAGCTGCAATTGGCCAATACGATGGCATCTCACTCACGCCCCATAAATATTCATCGGCTAATCGAACCGAGTTAGTTAATTCAATCCGATAAGTGGTACCAACTCTGAGAGTTTTCAGCTGCATCTGACCATAACGATATTTCTGTGTGACACCAGTTTGAGTGACATTCACTACGGAATCTATCCCAGATAAATATCTAGTTCCGCTCCACCTAATTGTGAAGATTTTACCTTTATTTAAATAGCTTGAAGTTTTGCCCGTAGTTAAAATTGGAACTGTATTTGAACCAAGGAGTGAAAAAGTTAAATAACTCTTCGAATCAAAAGTTGCTACGGGAACTGCGTCGGAGCTATCAGCAATATCGCCTTCAAATAATTGAATCTGTCCACCTTTAATTGCCGTAAAAATCTTGGCCGTAGCAAGTGAATGTCCAATATTTACTCTCAGAATTTTAGAGTCATCTTTAGGTTCGATGACTACATCTTTAAAATAGTATTGCAAAATCTCGGCCGAACTTTTCCCAGAAAGTGCCATAAATCTGGCGCCCATTTGACTCAGACCAACACCATGACCATAGCCGGCGCCATGAAAAGTAAAATTTGGGGGCGCATCGGCTGCGTGTGCAACCGGATTAACTGCCGTGCACAAAAAAAGAAAAATAAGAAGAAGTTTAAACATCCTCATCGATGGCAGCGCTCTTCCCAACCTGCAAAAACTCTTGATAAGCATCAATAACTTCATCTGGATTGCCGCGCTTTACAAGTTTTCCTTTGTGAATCCAAGCAACATCATTACAAATATCTCGAAGAGTGAGCATGGCATGACTAACTAGAATTAATGCACGATCATCACCACGAAGTTCCTTCATGCGATTTAATGATTTTTCTTTAAATTTTGCGTCTCCAGTACTTAAAGCTTCATCCACAATCAAAATATCTGGCCGAGTTGTGGCGGCCACTGAAAAAGCTAATCGCGCGTACATTCCAGATGAGTATGTGCGCATCGGAGCGTCAATTGCATCCCCAAGTTCAGAGAAATCTGCGATTTCTTCAAAGTGGTCATCGATTTCACCACGTGACATTCCAGCAGCTAAACCACCCAAATACACATTTTTGCGACCTGACATTGCAGGATTAAAACCAACTCCAAGTGCTAGCAAGGTGCTTACTTTTCCAAATACTTCAACGCGACCTTCAGTGGGGGGCAAGATGCCGGCAATAACTCGCATCATCGTTGATTTACCGGCGCCATTAGCCCCAATAACTCCTAATACATGTCCATACTCAACATCTAGATTTACATGACTTAGGGCATTAACTACACGAGTTTGTTTAGTTCCACGACCTAAAGATTTGGCGCGTGATTTCAAAGTTGGTTTACGGTCGATTGCAGTGGTGTACGTCAGTGAAAGATCACGAACTGAAACTGCAATATCACCAGATTTATGGGAGTTAGAGACGGACGGCAAATTCGCGCTCCCTTGATAAGAAGAAATAAGTTCCAAACAAGAAAATTCCTATGGCCCAAGCTAATGCTTGTAAGACACTTGACATTGCCGGGGCTTGGCCATGAACCATCGTGCGTGACCAGCTATCAAGGATTGGGAATAATGGATTAAAGACTTCGAATTTTCTCACTTTAGGAATCATTGTGGAAGCTTCATAAAGTATGGGTGACAAATAGAGAAGTGTTCGCGTTAAATATGGAAGAAAACTTGCAATATCTCTAAAATAAACATTTATACATGAAATCGCGATTGCTAAACCCAGCGCAAGCAAAATTGTGATGAGCAAAACCGGAATAGCCCACAGCATCTGCCACGTGACGGGTAAACCAATAAGTGTGCGAATTACTAAAAATACGCCCAGCGTTGGAAGAAATTTAGTGACAGCAACTACAACAGCAGATATTGGCAACATCATTCGAGGAAATGCCGTATTTAAAATTAACTTTTGTCCCGTGGTTACAGACTTAACTCCGCTGCTCAGTGAATTGGCAATTAAATAAAAGAGGAAAAGCGAGGCGGTGAGGTGGGCGTAACGGGTGCTATCTGATGAACCGCGAATAATGACGATAAGTAAGTAGTACACACCCGATAAAAGCAGCGGATTTAAAATCAGCCACAGTTGACCAAAAATTGAATCAAAGTGTTGTTCTTGAAGCTCTGATT
This sequence comes from uncultured Actinomycetes bacterium, assembly GCA_903918325.1. Taxonomy (GTDB): domain Bacteria; phylum Actinomycetota; class Actinomycetes; order Nanopelagicales; family Nanopelagicaceae; genus Planktophila. The sequence continues at coordinate 2,794 of CAIXDY010000180.1, read as the reverse complement.
TTGAATATTCAGCAATAAATGTGCGTCTTGACCACAATGATTTCCAGTACCGCCCGATAGGTGGCAGGCCAGCGCGAAATGGCTCATATACCTGCGTCGGTGTGCTCACATTGGCTAGGTTACCGCACCAGCTAACGACTTTGGCGAAGTAAGAAAGCCCAAGCCCCATGTCATATGCATTGTGAGCAAAATAAAGGGTAATCGCAGAATTTCAGCAATGGAAGTGCCAATCTTTGCCGACGCAATGATTAAGAAAAATGCATACGTGAACGCTGGGATAAATAAGAGTGGAGAAATAAGAGATCCCAAAATTAAGGAACTAGCAACACCAAAAACTGTTAATGGCGGGGCAAGATATCGGTAATTAATTGTGCCTTGATGACGGCGTGAAACTACACGCCTCCAACGACCATATTCAAAATACTGTTTAGCAAGGGCTTTATAAGTTGATCGTGGTCGATATATAACAATGAGACGCGGATCAAAATAAATTAAACCTCCGGCAACACGTAATCTGTGATTGAGTTCCCAATCTTGAGCTCGTGTAAATCTCTCGTCATACCCACCGACGGCTAAAAGCGCTTCTTTTCTAAAGGCACCTAAGTAGACCGTATCGACTTCACCAGCATTTCCACCAGTATGGAAACGAGATGTTCCAACACCTAATGGACTTCGCATCGCACGTGCAACCGAACTTTCAAAGATATTTCGACCTTCGGCCGCCATAATTCCGCCAACATTGACTGCGCCAGTTTTCTCCAAAATATCAAAAACCATTGTTAAGTAATTGTTAGGAACTTGGGTATGCCCATCAATGCGCACAATGACGTTATATGAAGAGGCCCACAAAGCGATATTTAATCCGGCCGCAGTTCTACCTGATGGATTTTCTACAACTATCACTCGCGAATCTTTAGCGGCAATGGTCTGGGCAATCGACAAAGTTGCATCCTTCGATGGACCCACTGCCAAAATAATTTGCGTTAGTCCAGCAAAATCCTGTTCGAAAATGGCATTCACAGCCTCTTCTAAATATTTAGCTTCGTTGAGGATAGGCAGAATGACGGAAATTTCACGCTTCGGTGAGCCATATAACTGATTTGCTGATGTCGTCATAACCCCTCCACCGTATCGTCCAAGTAGTCTCTCCCTGTGAAAGCGACGCGACCAATACGAATAATTACATCAATCTCACTCGCCATCGTCGCAATCTCTGCAGTGTCTTGGTTGGGCTTGAGCCAAGTGAGCGGCGCACTTAACCGTGTTGATGTTTTTGGCAGCCTTGGTAAGCGGCCCGATAAACCTTCCTCTGCACTTAATTATTTATTAGTTGGTTCAGATACGCGCGCGGGTTTGAGTAAAGCCCAGTTGAAGTTATTACGTGTTGGCTCAACTGCATCAGCAGCTGGCGGACGTTCTGACACCATGCTGCTAGTTCATATTAGTAAGGCACGCGATAAAGCAACAATTATTTCAATCCCCCGTGACTCGTTAGTAACAATTCCTGCGCATCCTTCAGTCTTAGATAAAACTAAAATAGCTCCTGCAGCTAAAGGAAAAATTAACGCCGCTTTTGCTTGGGGTGGAGCTCCACTTTTAATTCAAACTATTGAACAAGAAACTAATATCAAGATTGACCACTACGTTGAAATCGGTTTTGCGGGTTTTGCTGGAATGGTTGACTCACTAGGTGGTATTCAAGTCTGTACTAAACGCGATATCAACGATCCAAAGAGTCACTTAGTAATGACTGCAGGAATTCACAATGTGGATGGAATCGAAGCTTTGAAATACGTTCGAACAAGAGATTTTGACGGCATGGGCGACCTTGGCCGTATGCAACGCCAGCAACAATTTATGAGTGCGGTGCTTAGGAAAGTTACGAGCACTGGCGTGCTTCTTAATCCAATTAAACTCGTTAATTTCTTTAATGCCGCAATTGCCACAGTGAAAACAGATTCGCAATTGAATCAAAATGATTTAATTGTCTTGGCAAAACAATTGAAGAATTTAACTCCTGGCAAAGTTAGAACGCTGACAATCCCACTTGGAAATTCAAATGCAAGCTACCCAGGACTTGGTTCTGTAGTTACTTGGGATCCAGTCCTTGCGCCAGATCTATTTAATCGTCTCATCCATGACTTGCCATTAATTGATGAGGTCACCCCTTCTCCATCAGCCTCAGCAAGTAGCTCTCCTACCGCCACCGCAATTGATAAATTCAAGACTCGCACTGCGGCTGAAAACCCATGCGGTGCGCTGAAGTAAACTCAGTTTTATGTCCTTGAAACTGGCAGTCATAGGTTGTGGTTATCTGGGTGCCACGCATGCGGCGTGTATGTCTTCTTTGGGATTTACTGTCGTTGGCGTAGATACCGATCCAGCAAAAGTTGCCTTGTTACAAAAAGGTGAACTGCCTTTTTATGAGCCCGGCCTAGATACTTTGTTAGCGCAAGAAATTAAAACTGGCCGACTTTCATTCACTACCGATTTCTCCGCCGTTAACGATGCCGATGTTCATTTTATTTGCGTAGGTACACCGCAAAGCGCCGAAAGTTTGGCCGCTGATTTAACGTATGTTCGCGCTTCTGTCACACAAATAGCACCGCACTTAAAAGCTGGCGCGCTTGTAGTAGGTAAATCAACGGTGCCGGTTGGTACTGCACAAACTCTACGTGAACAACTTGCAGTTTCGGCCCCACAAGCTGATTTAGCGTGGAACCCAGAGTTTCTGCGTGAAGGATTTGCCGTTGAAGATACGCTCACGCCGAATCGCTTAGTTGTTGGTGTTACA
>CAIXDY010000179.1 GCA_903918325.1 uncultured Actinomycetes bacterium | reverse complement strand
CCCTCGCTTCCAAACTTTCCGTGATGCTTACTCTGTCACAAAACAAGTTAAGCCATGGATAGCCCCAGCGCTCCTTGCAATCTTTGTAATCACACTGGCTGTTGGAATCGGAATCGGTATTGCAGTTGGTCACCCAGTTTATGTCGCCTTCATTTTCTTACCACTTTCACTACTTACAACTCTCATATTTTTTACTCGCGTAGCAGGACGCGCCGCATATTCTTCAATTGAAGGTCAGATTGGTGCAGGAGCAAGCGTTTTGATGTCGATCCGTAAAGGTTGGACAACTACTCCTGCAGTAGCTGTATCTCGCAACCAGGACATGGTGCATCGAAGTGTGGGTCGCGCTGGAATCGTTCTCACTGGTGAGGGTGCATTCAATACGGTTCGCCAACTTCTGCAAGACGAGCACAAGAAAACTGAACGCTTTGCACCTGGTGTTCCAATCATCGAAGTTATGGTCGGCGATAGCGAAGGCCAAGTTGCACTTCGTAAATTACAAAAACATTTGCAGAAGTTGCCGAAAAAATTATCAGCACATCAAATGCGTGAAGTTCGTGCACGTCTTAAGGCCGTTGGTGGTTTATCTATGCCAATTCCAAAAGGTCCAATGCCAACTCGCGCACCAAAAATTCGCTAACCTCTAGTTAGTACTGATCCACTCATTCGTTCATGTATTCCGCGACCATCCTCATCAAAAGTCACGGCAGTTACCACTAGTACTAACAATGTGGTCCTAATCAGTGCCGCAATAGGTGTGATGGCTCCCCCATCGCTAAAGCGCACAACTTTCATTCCGAAAATTCGCTGCCCCAGAGTTGCACCCTGCAAGCCCAAAAGAATCGCTGTCTCGGCGAAAAACAGGGCTAGAACGCTCAACGAGTGAACCGGGTTCATCTTCCCAATCCCGCCAATAGAGGCGGCCACAATGGCATAACACGCCAGCCAGTCCAGGGTCACTGCCGCTAATCGGCGACCTAATCCCACGCGGATAAATTCATAAGGCATAGCCCTAGCCTACTGTCGCCGAGAATTCTTAACACGGATGTAACAGAGCAGTTAGGCCAAAATGGGCTTTGCGACTTATTCTTGGCCAAGAAGCAGAGGGCTCAAAGTGGAGCCACTATCTGCGCCGATACACCATCTATGTATCCATGTGAATTGGGAGAAGCATGTTTAAGAATTCTGCAGAAATTTTTGCCTTCATTAAGAAGGAGGATGTAAAGCTTGTTGATGTTCGCTTTACTGATCTTCCAGGTATCCAGCACCATTTCAACGTTCCAGTTGAATCATTTGATGAAGCCGTCTTCACAGATGGTTTAATGTTTGATGGTTCTTCAATCCGCGGATTCCAGTCAATCCACGAATCAGATATGAAACTTTTACCGGTTCCAGAATCTGCTTATTTAGATCCATACCGCAAAGAAAAAACGCTCATCATTATTTTCTCAGTACATAATCCAATCGATAACACCCCTTACAGCCGCGATCCACGTGGTGTTGTAGCTAAGGCCGTTGACTACATGCGTGCACAAGGAATTGCCGATACTGCATTCTTTGCACCTGAAGCCGAATTTTATGTTTTCGATCGCGTTCGCTTTAAGACCGATATCAACACTGCATACCATGAGATTGATTCTTATGAAGGTGCTTGGAATACGGGAATTAAAGAAGATGCCGACGGAACTGCCAATCGCGGTTATCGCACACGCATCAAGGGTGGATATTTCCCAGTATCGCCAACCGATCAATTCGCCGATCTTCGCGATGAAATGGTGATGCAACTTGGAAAAGTTGGACTTCTTGTGGAACGTTCACACCATGAAGTTGGTACTGCTGGTCAGATGGAAATCAACTACCGTTTCACAGATATTTTGCATGCAGGTGATGACGTAATGAAGTTTAAGTACGTTATTCGTAATACTGCTTGGCAAGGTGGCAAAACTGCAACATTTATGCCAAAGCCACTCTTTGGTGATAACGGTTCAGGTATGCACGTTCACCAATCACTATGGAAAGATGGCAAGCCATTGTTCTTCGGTGAAGGTTATGGTGATCTTTCAGAGATGGCTCGCCACTATGTTGGCGGACTCTTGAAGCATGCACCATCACTTCTTGCTTTCACTAACCCAACAGTTAACTCTTACCGCCGCTTAGTTCCAGGTTATGAAGCGCCAGTAAACCTCGTTTACTCAGCACGTAACCGCTCAGCTTGTATCCGTATCCCAATTACTGGATCAAATCCAAAAGCTAAGCGAATTGAGTTCCGTTGCCCAGATCCATCATCAAATCCATATCTAGCATTTGCTGCGATGTTGATG